>JBILUU010000431.1:0-2519 GCA_044370815.1 Bacteroidia bacterium | reverse complement strand
CAATGGTACTGCCCTGATTGATGGTAGTTTGTTGAATAAATTTGCCTGTTAAATCATAGAGTGCCAATGTAATATTTTGCTTGCTCAATCCGCTCACCTGCACCGCCACAAATTCAGCAGCAGGACTAGGAAAAATATTAATCTTAAGTTCATCATTTAAAGACCTTTCAAGTGCTGTGGCAGCGAGCGTATAAACTGTAACCGGCTCTGTAATTGAAGTTACTTTAGCTGCAGTTTTTACCCCATAAAATGTTGGTCCAACCACATAAGGATAGGCCGAGTTCCAGTTAGCATCAACCGTGGTAAAGTAGCAATAAATTCCATTAGGATATTCGGGCGTAACACAAAATCTTCCGTTGTGCTCATCCAGGTAATCGGGAGTAGCTGTAGAGGTAGGATTGTACTGATAATCTTCTCTAAAATAACCCAAAGGGTAAGTGGTGCTTACAACTGGGCCAGTGGTAACTGTAGCTCCCGTTGGACTTGTGTTACGTGCTGTAATATTTCTTAAACTATAGCTCGATTTCATTCGTGCGATACCTCCTGTACCATCGGCATTTTTAAAAGCATACGCACCGTATATAGGAAAACCATCATAAGCAAATCCGAGTAGGGGTGAATGGGTGGTACTGTCAATCACATAAAGGCCATCGGCAGGATATAAATCACACACATTGGAGATGGTGATCAAATCTAAATTAAATGCACTTGGATTTTGATGATGATGATAATTACCCATGGCAGGATGCGCCTTGTTACAATCAAATCCCTGTCTTTCGGCAACAATAGCATCGCGGTTCCAATCCATGGCAGCCATTGGTCCACCTGGACAAGGCGGATTGCCCGGACCTCCGCACAACGCATTGGTGCTTGGATTCCACGCTACTCCATCTCGGTAATCAAATAGTGCCACGCCATTAATAAACACACCTATATTGCCACCTGTTGTGGCGGTTGGCGTGCCTGTGTTTTGAATAGGATTTAATGGAAATTTAAAAATGGCATTTTGATCAGTAGCCAACGAAGGATTACCATCTAAAAACGGACCTGTAACGTACGAGGGAATTCCTCTTGTATTTACATATACCGAGTTGGCTGAATATTGCACCAATTGACAATTGGCCAACACCGCATCATTGATGGGTGCAGAATTGCCATTGACATAATGACGGCCTGTAATGGTATTATTTTGCAACCAACCCAAGATGGCAGGATTTGTTTGAGCTAAAAGCGCAGTTCCTTGTAACAAAAACAAGGCAACAATTATTTTATTTTTCATGGTGGTATTTTATGATTTGTAAATATAACCTATTCAATAGAACCTAAGATTCAAAATAGGTAAAAAAGATATTTCCATAGGGAAAGCCAATATATCTTGTAATAATTTTTAGTTTTAGGTGATAAATCTTTATCTATATTTGACTATTGATTTATTCATATAAACTTACATGAAATACAAACATATTAGTCCCGAATTGTTCATCGACAACAGAAACAGATTCATCAAACACCTGCTTCCCAACTCGGTTGCAGTATTCAACTCGAATGATATTATGCCCACCAATGCTGATGGTCACATGGGCTTCAAACAAAACAGCGACCTCTTTCATTTATGCGGTATTGATCAGGAAGAAAGTATTTTGGTAATTGCACCGCATGCACGTGACGCTGCGCACCGCGAAATTTTATTTCTAAAAGAAACCAACGAAACCATTGCCATTTGGGAAGGCCACAAATATACCAAGGAAGAAGCGTTTCAAACTTCAGGAATCAAGACTGTATATTGGCTCTCGCAATTCGAAAATATTTTTAATTCATTGGTATGCGAAACAGAACATATTTATCTCAATACCAATGAGCACCTTAGAGCTGTAATTGAGGTAGAAACGCGCGATACAAGGTTTATTAAATGGTGTAAAGAAAAATATCCATTGCATACTTACAAACGTGTTGCACCCATTATGCGCAACCTGCGTGCCATTAAAAATGACCATGAAATTGCGCTTATTCAAGAAGCTTGTAACATTACTGCAAAAGGATTTGAGCGCTTGCTACATTTTGTAAAACCCGGTGTTACCGAATATGAAATTGAGGCCGAATTAATTCATGAGTTTGTGCGTAACCGTTCTAATGGTTTTGCCTACGGGCCAATTATAGCTAGTGGTGCAAGTGCATGTGTACTGCATTATACCGATAACAATAAAGCGTGCCATGAGGGTGAAGTTATTTTACTTGATGTGGCAGCCGAATATGCCAACTATGCCAGCGATTTAACCCGATGTATTCCTGTTAGCGGAAAATTTACAACACGTCAAAAACAAGTGTATAATGCTGTTTTGCGTGTGCTTAAGGCAGCTACACAAATGCTTGTGGTGGGTAATTACATTGAACAATACCATAAAGAAGTTGGTAAGTTGATGGAGCAAGAATTGATTGATTTAGGTTTACTTGATGCAAAAGCAGTAGCTGCTCAAAATCCCAATGCACCGCTTTATAAAAAGTATTTTATGCATGGCACT
>JBILUU010000430.1:0-2521 GCA_044370815.1 Bacteroidia bacterium | reverse complement strand
GGTGAAAGCGCAAAATGGAATCACATTTGACTATTTAAACAAAATAGCTTTTAGAAATAACGTAAAAGAACGTCTTACAAAAATTTGGAATTTTGAACGTTATAGTCCTTTAAATAAAAAAGGGAAATACTATTTCTTTTACAAAAATAATGGCATACAAAATCAAAGTGTGCTATACTTTAAAGAAGGTTTGAATGGCGAAGCAAAAGTATTACTTGACCCAAATTTATTAGCCGAAGACGGTACTATTTCACTTGGTGGCGCTAAAGTAAGTAAAGATGGAAAATACCTGGCTTATATAATCAACAAGGCTGGAAGCGATTGGAGTGAAATTCATTTGATGGATATTGCAACAGGTAAAAAGATGAATGATGAAATTAAGTGGGTAAAATTTAGCGACATTGCCTGGAAAGGAAATGGTTTTTATTATAGTGCGTATGATGCCCCAACAGGAAAAAGCGAACTCAGCAGCAAGAACGAATTTCATAAAATATATTTTCACGAAATAGGTAAAAATCAAAATCAAGACGCCCTTATTTACGAAGACAAATCCAATGGATTGCGCAATTTCTCGGCCAATGTAACTGAAGATGAGCAGTATTTAATAATCTATGGATCAGAGAGCACCAGCGGCAGCTCGTTAATGATTAAAGATTTAAACAATCCAAAACCCGGCTTCATTAACATCGTTACTAATTTTGAAAATAATTATAGCGTAGTGCACAATGAGAAAAATATTTTTTACATCCATACAGATAAAAATGCACCCAAGTATCAGCTCATACAAGTTGATATTAATAAGCCAGAGGAAAAATATTGGAAAAATATTATTCCTGAAGGCAATGATCTCTTAGAAGGCGTGAGTATTAGCAATGGCAAATTAGTAGCACTGTATTTAAAAGATGTAAGCTCCAAAATTTTGGTATATCAATTAGATGGCAAACCCGACCATGAAATAAAACTTCCTGGCTTATGCAAGGTCGAAGGTCTTTCTACCGACAAAGATGATAGTTTGATGTTTTTCTCATATAATACCTTTACAGCGCCTGCCTCCATTTATCAATACAGCATGAATAACAAAATTTTAAAGGAAACATTTAAACCGGTGATTGACTTTAAAACAGAACAATACGAAACCCAACAAGTATTTTATACCAGTAAGGATGGAACAAAAGTTCCAATGTTTATTACACACAAAAAAGGCATCAAACTAGATGGCAACAATCCTTGTTTTTTGTTTGGATATGGAGGATTCAATAGCTACTATGCTCCCGAATTTAGAATTGATAGAGCCATATTTTTAGAACAAGGTGGTGTGTATGCTGTACCCGGTATTAGAGGCGGTGGCGAGTATGGCGAAGAATGGCATAAAGCAGGAACAAAGTGCAGCAAGCAAAACGTATTCGATGATTTTATTGCTGCTGCAGAGTATTTGATAAAAGCAAAATATACCTCATCGGAGAAGCTTGCCATCAATGGGCGTAGCAATGGTGGGTTATTGATTGGTGCTGTAATGACTCAGCGCCCGGATATTTGTAAAGTAGCAATTCCTACAGTGGGAGTATTAGATATGTTGCGTTATCATAAATTTACTATTGGTTGGGCTTGGGCAAGCGACTATGGCACAAGTGATAGCAAAGAAGAGTTCGATTGCTTGATAAAGTATTCTCCTTTACACAATTTAAAACCTGCTAAATATCCTGCCACATTGGTTACCACTGGTGATCACGATGATAGAGTGGTTCCTGCGCATTCATTTAAGTTTATTGCAACTTTACAAGAAAAACAACAAGGCAACAATCCTACACTAGTGCGTATTGATGTGAATGCCGGACATGGTGCAGGAAAACCCACAGCCAAACAAATTGAAGAAGCAGCAGATATTTGGTCCTTCGTATTTTATAACCTAGGTGTTGATTACAAATAAAATAAAGTAGTGTTTCAATTCAAGGTAAAGGCTTTTAAGGATTTAACTGTTGATGAATTATACGCAATTCTCCAGCTCAGAGAAACTGTTTTTATTGTTGAACAAAACTGTATTTATAACGATATAGATAATCTTGATCAAGAATGTTACCACCTTTTTTCTGAAGATCAAAACACTGGAAAAATTATTGCTTATACCCGTTTGGTACCTGCAAATATAAAATTTGATGTGCCAGCAGTTGGAAGGTTGATTAGCGACAAAAATTATAGAGGAAAAGGTTTGGGACGCGCCTTGATGGTGAAATCAATTGAAGAAGTATGTCGATTATTTAATACCAATGTTGTTAAAATTTCAGCACAAACTTATCTTTTAAATTTTTATGTCAGTTTAGGTTTTAAGCCAATTAGCCAACCCTATGACGAAGATGGCATCGAGCATGTGGATATGATACTTGAAAAATGGTGAATTTTTTAATTGTGAATTTTTTAATTGTGAATTGTGAATGGTTTAATTGTGAATGGTTTAATTGTGAATGGTGAATGGTTAAATTGTGAATGGTGAATGGTGAATTGTTGAATGGTGAATTTTTTAATT
>JBILUU010000429.1:0-2523 GCA_044370815.1 Bacteroidia bacterium | reverse complement strand
ATTCACAATAAAAAAGATATCTCGACAAATTATTTTGATGCTGATGATGAGGAGGAAAGCAAATAATTAATAGCATCATATAGTTTAACCAAACTAGTTTAAATTCAAAGCTAAAAGGTAATAACATGCGTTTGCCATATAGCCATCAAATGACTAGTTAGTAAATGTCAATTAAACCTAAATTATACAGTGATACATACCGATTAAAAAATTTACATCGGTAAAACAAAATTGATCTGTCACTTATTTCGCACCGGTAGTAAAGCTATTTTGTCGATTCCAAATGTTCTAATGCAGAATTTGGATTTATACATTCATACTTAAATTAATGATATTTACTTGCGTAAAACAACATTTAACCTCATTTGCTGTTTCGTACTTTTGAATATTTAATAATACTGCTTAACTTTACATGAATAATCATTACTAACTATGACTAAAAAAATTACCTTTTTATTCTTCTTTTCTGCCGCTATTGCGGGCGGTATTTATGCGCAACAGGTTACTGCACCTGCATCATCTGTTATTTATCCCGAATACATGGGGGTGTCTAGGCCGCTATCCGAATTATTCGAGAAAGCAGAAGATGAAATTAATGCACAAACTATTTTTCTTGAGTCAAAAGATAGGGAACACCGTGTAGCACAAACCTTTCTTTACACTGCCGAAGATGGCCCTGAGTATGGCAATGATGAGTCAACGATTCAGCGCGAGCAAGGCAGCAATAGAAATGTGTTGGTGCCACTCACCAATTGGCTCGGCCAAACAGGTGGTGGAAGCTGCCCTCCAGATCCTTCAGGGGCTGCCGGACCAAACCACTATGTGCAATCGGTAAACGCTACACCTTTTAAAGTGTTTAATAAAACAAATGGAGCCACCTTGGGTACCATTCGTCAAATTGGTTCCCTGTGGAGCCCTGCCGTAGGTAATATGGGCGACCCCATCATTTTATATGATAAGTATGCCGATCGTTGGTTTCTAAGTCAGTTCGGGCAATCATCAGGGAATAAAATTTATATTGCTATATCAACTACGAATGATCCAACTGGAACTTACTATACTTACACTTATTCTTCTCCTCAATTTCCAGATTATTTAAAGTTCTCTATTTGGGCCGATGGCTATTATATGACATCTAATACTGGTACTGATAGGGTATTTGTATTTGAAAGGGATAAAATGATTTTAGGGCAAACAGCAAGGTCGGTGAATGCAACCTTTTCAACCGGAACCGTATCTGGTTTCTTTTTGCCAATGCCAGCTGATGCTGATGGCGTATTGCCTCCTTTGGGAACTCCTTGCCCGTTTTTTTGGTACACAGAGAACTCTTGGGGTGGTGGCAATGTGGATGGTATAAAATATATGAATGCCACAGTAAATTGGGTGCCAACTACACCTACACTTACCTTTAGCACGGCCACAACTATTCCTACTGCCGCCTTTGACGGTTCTTACAACCCAAGTTGGAATGATATTTTGCAAAATTCCACTAGCAACAATACAACAAGATTAGACGGAATTGGAGGAATAATCTGGTTTAGGGCACAATGGCGTCAATGGACAGGGTACAATACAGTTGTATTATGTTGGGGCGTAAAACTGACAGACTCATGGACAGTAAATTACACAGGTGGAAATGGTCAGCTAACTCCTACAACAGTTAATCAAAGAAGCATTAAGTGGGTAGAGTTGCGTCAACCACAGCCCTCTGGTGCATGGACTTTATATCAAGAAGGTATTTATGCACCCGATGAACTCAACCGTTGGGTGGGTAGCATTGCCATGGACGATAACGGTAGTATTGCTCTGGCTTATGCTGCAGCAGGACCAACTCCAACGCCAACCTCTGTTGGCTTGAGATATACCGGTCGCCTTGCCACCGATCCTCTTGGGCAAATGAGTTTTCCTGAAACCGTTGCTTTTGCAGGTTCAGGCACCATGAGTGCATGCGGCAACCGTTTTGGCGATTACTCTCAAACCTCTCTCGATCCAAACGGAACCACCTTTTGGCACACCGGTCAGTATGTAAATGGCGGAAGTCCTGCAACAAGAGTATATTCATTTGATTTACCACTCCCAACTTCATTGAAGGAAGCAAACAAAGAGTTATCCTACCAAGTGTATCAAAACAACAACACCCTTATTGTTAATGCCAGTAATCTTGCAGAAAGTGGTCAATTTGTAGTTGATTTATTTGATGCGCAAGGAAGAAAGTTAGAAGGCCAAAACATTAATGTGGTTGATGGCAAATTAAGAACCGATTTTGCAATCGCCAATTACGCCAAAGGCATTTACATGGTGCGTATTGGTAAGCCCAACACCAGCTTTCAAAAAGTAGTTAAAGTATCTGTAAATTAATTTAATTTTTACCTAAAAGCCCATGCCAAAACAATGCATGGGCTTTTTTATTGCTTTATTTGTTATGAAAAAAATGCACTATACAGTATGCCTAATCTCAATGCTAGCATTTGCGTGCATGGTAAAGAAAGCCCCAACAAGCAATACAAATTCTTTGGAAACAAC
>JBILUU010000309.1:0-3934 GCA_044370815.1 Bacteroidia bacterium | reverse complement strand
TTTCTAATGCAAGCGCATTATTGGAATTCGGGTTTAAGGTAAGATTATTTTGTGCTAAATTATGATCACTTTCGCGTCACTTACAAACATCCTGCATTATACTAGTGGCTGGTTTATACCCTTCTTTTTTTGCTTTTTTAAGATCTTGGCAAGCGCCATCTTTATCGTTTTTCTTGAGCTTCACTTGCGCTCTTAAGGCGTATGCCTTGGCATTTTTTTTATCGCTGCTAATGGCTTTCTCACAGTCTTTGGCGGCTCCGTCATAGTCTTCGAGCATTAATTTGCAGGCCGCTCTATTGCTAAATACTTGCGTATCATCGGGCCTAAATTTGAGTAATCGAGTGTAATAATTGGCCGCAGTGCGGTAGTTTTTTTGCTGGTATTTTAGTGCGGCCAAATTATCCCAAGCTTCTTCAGCATCTTTGCTGTTGGGGTTAAGTTGCGTAACTTTTAAAAAATCTTTTTCAGCCTCCTCAAATTTTTTGAGGTTGAGGTATGTTTTAGCCCTTTCAACGTACACAAAAATATCATTAGTGTCGATCTGATTGGCGGCATTAAAATCTTTAATAGCGCCTTCAAAATCATCGATGGCGTCTTTGGCGAGCGCTCTGTAAATATATGCATCGGTAAGTTTATTGTTGCGCGTGAGTGCTACCGTAAAATGATCGATTGCTTCGAGGTAATCGTTTTTTTTATACGCTTTGATGCCGGCTTGTTTAAAATAGTCGGCACTTGCCTGTGAAAATAAGTTGGTGGAAAAGAGCAATAACACACCAAATAAAAACTTTTTCATGTACTAATTTTTGACTGTGGTAGGCGCTAATTAACATAAAACGCAGGTGTTTTCAAAATGTAGCGTAAAATTTATTGAAATAGTAATACCGATCACACTTTCAATTTAGTCCAATTGCGGCTTAACCTTATTGGACTAATTTCAAGTAGTATCGGCATTAACCATTGCATATTTATTTTTTAATTGGACTAAAAAATAAATGCAATTGGTATAATTTCGTATTAAATCAAAATCCGCATTATACCGATGCGAAATAAGGATTACCAAATGCAAATATGTTTTAGGCAAAAGATTTAATTGCTATAACTTCTTGTTGGGTTGAGTGTAATTGAGCATAAATGGATAAGCCCACTGCTTTGTTACCTCTTGCTTATAAAATAAATCGTTGTACACTTCCTGCTCACTCAGGTAGTATATGTGATATCCTTTGGCCGCATAAAACTGCATAAGCGCTGGCGATAAATAAAAGGCATATTTTACCATCGTGTTTTTAGGATGTTCCATTTGCTGTATCAGTAGTTGATTAAACCACCAGCCACAAATAATGATCACAGGATAATTGATGGGCGCTACCTTTTGTATAACAGCATTGGTATACTTCAATTTATTGATGCGCTTTGAATAATCGTTTTGCATAGGACCACTGAGTGGGTCTAAAAATATTTCTTGCCCAGCTACTGTAGCCTTCACTGACAGGCGGGAATGTGTGGCACCACGGTAGCTGTCGGTAAGATTGATGCTCATAAAAAATGCCGAAAAAATTTGAATCCAACAAAACAATTTAAATCGGGCTTCGCTTAAAAAAAAGGAGAGCCACAACAAGCCAAAAGGCACCAAAAACATCAAGTAAGCCGACTTTTGCGGAAGCATTAAATACGACATCATTTGCAACAACAACAAACTAAAAAAAAGTGCATGTATGGCTTTATTGCCGCTGCCCCAAGAGGTTTGTAACCACTGCCGCACGCACAACCAAATAAGTGCCACCACAGCGGGCAAACCAATTACACCAATGCTAGCCTTATAAATAATTTTAGGCCAATTGGGATAAGGAAACTGATCGGAGTAGCTAAAAAATTGGTGGCCATACACTAAGTAAATGGGTAAGTAACATAAGCAGGCAGTAATGCCGCATGCAGCAGCAAAAAATAAACACTGCCTTAAAAACACTTGTTTGTGATTGCTGTAAAAAAGCCAACATAAAAAGGGAATAAACAATACACCGGAATTAATACGGCAACCAACTGCCAAGCCAAGCATAATACCCGAGAGCAGGACTTGCCTGGTTAGCAATGCATAAAAAGCAGCTAAGGCAAACATCATTGCCCACAGGTAATCGATAGTGCAAGTGCTGTTGATATATACCACCGGAGTAAACACCAAAGCCAATGCAGCAAGCGCAGCTTGTTTTATTTGCAGATGTTTGGCTATGCGATAAAAAATCAGGAGGCAAACCACGCTACATAGCGCAGATAAAAAGTTGTAGAGCCATGGTCCGTGTCCCCACAGTAAGCTGTACACCCATTCGTTTACGGGATGCCCGGGCAGGCGTGAGGCCTCCATAACACCATAAAGCCAGGTATGATAGGCAGCAACGGCAATGCCCCAACTGTCTTCTTCAACACCGTAACCCGCATCTAAAAAAGGGATACGCGATAGCAGCACCGGTATAGCAAGAAAAAGCATAAAAGTATTTTCATTCGTTTGTACCGCTTTGATGATGCTTTTCATTTACTTAGTTTTTCTTACAATCAATTGCAGTGTGTTGCGGCTGCGCTGCTCCAAAATAATTAATTTATCTTTTGATAACTTTTCGATGGCCTCGCTGTTGTAGTGCCTAATGGTATACAGCTCGACATCATTGTTATAGCGTACGTAAAAATCATGCGAGAATTGTTCAATAAGTGCGTTTAACTTGTTGGTATAATCAATACACAACGAGAAGCTAAGGGCCGAATTTTGCATTAGATTTACCTTGATGCGAAAGTCTGCAAGCACACTAAAAATTTTACTGATGTTGTCCTCTACAATAAACGAGAAATCTTTTCCGGAGAGACTTAGCAACACCTGTTCGGGCTTATGTATAATGCATGCTTGCATGGTACTTGCCTGCTCAGCGTTAATCACTGTGCCCGGCTCATGATAATTGATAAAGCTACGCACGTAAAGCGGAATATGTTTGTTTTGAATGGGCTTAATTGTTTTTGGATGAATAACGGTAGCACCATAGTAGGTGAGCTCTACAGCATCGTGATAGCTGAGGTGGGGAATGAGCGTGGCCTCGCTAAACTTTTTTGGATCGGCACTCATTACACCAGCCACATCTTTCCAAATGGTAACTTGCTCGGCATTGCACAAGTATGCAATTATACTTGCGGTATAATCAGAACCTTCGCGGCCTAGCGTAGTGGTAAAGTTTTCGGAAGTACCTCCAATAAAACCTTGTGTAATGCAAATAGGATGTTGGTTAAAATAATTTTTTGATGCTGATGCAAACAGCTTATTTGTTTCATCCCAATCTACTTTTGCTTCGCGATAATTATTATCGGTTCTTAAGAAATCGCGCACGTCAACCCATAGATTAGCAATACCCATATGATTCAGATAGTGACTCACAATTTTGGTAGAGAAAACTTCGCCCATGCTTACTGCCTGATCATAGGTAAAGTCATAGGGTTGTTCAGGTTGCTCATCGAGCAGCCACTCTAGCTCTACAAAGGCATTATGTAAATCAGTAAAGACAGCGTGAGAGGGGTCGTCAAACAGCTCATGCAGCATTTGAAAATGGTAGTCTTTTATTTCTTTGAGATGCGCTTCCGCTTGTGCCAAATCATGATAAAGTGCCCGGGTAAATGCTTCTAAGGCATTGGTAGTTTTGCCCATAGCCGAAATCACTACAAATAATTTATCCTGTTTGTATTCGCTAAGTATGCGCGCTACATTTTTAACTGATGAAGCATCTTTTACCGATGCCCCTCCAAATTTAAATACCTTCATGATGAATGCCGTTGAGGGGTTTGATTTTGTTCACTGCAATATTAACTGATTTTTTAGTTATTTTTAACCCAGATTACGCATTAAAAATGCGTAAACGATAAAGAAACTGTAAATCAGATTTGTAAAAATCTGATAACATTTTCT
>JBILUU010000196.1:0-5762 GCA_044370815.1 Bacteroidia bacterium | reverse complement strand
ACTAAAGCAAGTAGTTCGGTTCTTCAAACCTCCTATTGCTTAATTTGGGTTTAAAAGAACTATCCAACCGTACGTTCCAACACTAGTAATGGTTTGCAATGAGCACTTATTAAATTTTGCGTATTAACGCAACAAACACTTCACCATAAAAGCAGCATGTTGATTACAGGGATTAGTTAGGGTAAACACATATGCAACACCAATAATTTACATTACTTAATGCTAAGATTGTTTTTGAATCTTATATTTGTAACAACGATGAACCCAAAAAAAATCATAACTGTTGTAGGTGCACGTCCGCAATTTATCAAGTGTGCAGCATTGAGTCCTCATTTAAGAGCTTACTTCAATGAAGTAATTGTACATACAGGTCAGCACTACGATCAAAACCTGTCCGATGATTTTTTTAAAGAACTCAACATTCCTGCACCCGACTATAACCTAAATGCCAATGAAAGCAGTGGTGTTGAACAAATAGCTGATATGTTGGTAAAACTCAACAAGGTTGTACAGCAAGAAAAACCTTCCTGTATTATTGTGTTTGGAGATACCAACAGTACCGCTGCAGCGGCTATCGTTGCTGCCAAAAACAATGTCAAGCTTGCACATATTGAGGCCGGCATGCGCGAGTTTGATAAAAGTATTCCTGAAGAAACAAACAAGCTGATTACCGATGTGCTATCCGACTTTTATTTTTGTCCAACACCCACTGCAGTTAAATGGCTGCGCAACATGGGCATTACTCAACATGTGTATCACACCGGTGATATCATGATTGATTTAATTGAAACCCTCAGGAGTAAAATTACTGACAACACTGCCATATTTGAACGCTTTCACCTTCAAAAAAACAGCTATGTGCTGGCTACCTGTCACCGCGATGCCAATACCGCCAATGCACACAACCTTGAAGAAATACTAAAGGCACTTACTCAAATTGAGCTACCGGTGTTGCTTCCCCTGCATCCGCGCACGCTCAAAGCTATCAAACAATTGGGATTGGCACACTATTTAAACAAGGGGAATCTTGTCACCTGCGAGCCCCTTGGCTATACAGATACACAAGCATTGATGATGCATGCCTATGCTGTAATCACCGATTCGGGTGGCGTAACAAAAGAGTGCTATTACCACGGAGTTCCCGGTATTTTAACCGATAAGCAAACCGAGTGGATAGAAACGGTGCAGGAAGGATGGAATACTCAAGCTGGACCCGATGCACAAAAAATATTGCATGCTTATACCCATTTGAAAAGGCCTACACAAAGAGGAAATGTATTGGGCAATGCCAATGCTTCAAGGCAGATTGCGCAAATCCTGAATGATTTACTCAATCAATTGTAATGGCTACATCAATAATTGAAACTGTTTACTACATTTGAACTAAAATTAATCTGAAGCAAATCAACATGTCGGGCGAGAAAAAAATAAAAATACTGATCATGAGTTATTTTTTTCCACCATGCAATATTACAGCCTCTCAGCGGGCATTAAGTTGGGCAAAATATTTAGGCGAATTTGGATTTTATCCCATTGTGATTACACGTAACTGGGAGCGACCTGTACACTACCCATCCGACTTGCATCACGATACACATCAAACTGTTATTCATCAAAAGTTTGGCACCTATGAAGTATATTATTTGCCCTATAAACAATCGCTTCGCGATAAGCTATTTACGCGCAGCAACAAGGTAAAATTTCCACTGATAAGGCAGCTGCTCACCTTTTGGGAGCTCATGTTGCAGAACTTTGTTGACTTTGTAATTCCTTTCAGAAATTTTTACGGATTTACCAAAAAGTTCCTCGAAAAAAATAAGGACATCAATTTGATGGTGGTAACTGCCAATCCTTATGTATTGTTCAAGTTTGCTTCGCGATTGAAAAAGGATTTTGACCGAATAAAGTGGATTGCCGATTACCGTGACGATTGGAATACCCGACTAGAGTCTCATTGGTATAACAACTATCCTTTTATGAGCAAGTACATGGCTCGCATCGAGCGCAACTCAGAGTTGAAATGGACTGCCAATGCTGCTCTTATTTCATCGGTATCAGAATTAAACACCAATAAAATAAGTCAGTTTTTAAATAAAAAAGGAATCACTATTTACAATGGATTTATTCCCGAAGACTTTGAACAGTTTGCCAAGGTAAAGCCCTTTGATGAGTTTACCATTACGTTTAACGGCACCATGATTGAGATGCAAGAGGTAGGTATCTTTATAGCTGCCTTGAAGCGTGTGATTACAGAATACCAGGGCAGGGCAAACATCAAAATCAATTTTATTGGTACCGGTTACGATGTGTACCAAGAAATGAAAATCAAAACATTGATGGAGGGTTTTGAGAAGAATTTAAACATCACACATCGTGTTCCAAGAAAGAAAGTAATTGAGATACAAATGCGTTCGCATGTATTGTTGTTGGTTGCTTATGGGCATGTAAAGGGTGTAGCCGGCACCAAAACATTTGATTATTTAGCTACCGGAAAGCCCATTATTTTATGTCCTTCAGATAACGATTTGCTTGCCCGCATCATTACCGAAACAGGACAAGGAATTATTTGCAACAAAGAAGATGAATCATATACATCACTCAAAGGATTGGTTGAATCTTGGCTTAAGGGTGAACATGTTGCTCTCAATTTAAATGCAAAAGCAATAAGTTTCTATACCAGAAAAAAACAAGCAGAGATATTGGCAGAGCAATTAAAAGAATTGTCGTAAATTGAATAATTTTAGCTTATATTTGTGAGCTATATTAAACTTTTTATGAAAAAAAATTTACTAATATTTCCCCTCTTTTGTTTGTTGCTTTCACAAGCATTTGCTCAAACCAGCCCTGCACCTTATGATTTAAGTGGTGGCTCATACACCTTTACACAGTGGG
Source organism: Bacteroidia bacterium (assembly GCA_044370815.1). GTDB lineage: Bacteria > Bacteroidota > Bacteroidia > UBA4408 > UBA4408 > CAIKXD01. Next base: position 2,870 of record JBILUU010000196.1, on the reverse strand, counting down.
ATAGCACTGCCCCGGCAGCAACCTATCCTCAAAATATGATATTTCATACCTTGGGTGCTCAAGTTCCTGATGAAAACACCCCTGCCAATGGCGATTGGGCTTGCAGTTACGGTCAAATAAACGGCTGTTCCATTAGAGGTTTAGCACTCAATGGTGTTGCATTTAGGAACATCGGTCAAAGTCAGGCCCCTGCATGCATGGCAAACGGAACAGGTACAAGTATTTATGTGGGTGATGCCACAGTAGCACTCAACACCACCGGTTGCGAAAACATCGGTATTTCTTGGATTGCTAGAATGAATTCTAGTTTTACCTATTCAGACTCAACACCGGTTTCACGATTTTATGGTATTGCATGCCAATATAGAATTGGCAATACCGGACCATTTATCAATATGCCTGGCGATTATTTGTTTACCTGCAATAGCGATTCGGTTACCTATAAACCCCTCGGTACAAGCGACACACTAACTTCTATACTTCCTGACACATGCAACAATCAACCTGTGGTTGAGCTCAGATGGATTTACCATCAAACAGCTCAAAATGCCGGAGGCCCAAGACCCGTGCTTAATTTAGATGACATTAATATTACTAGAGATATTGTTACTTCTTTGCCTAAATCAGTAGAGCCTTTCAAGGCACTCGCCGTATATCCAAATCCTGCTGTAACAGGTAAGATTAACTTGAACAAAACTTGTAATTTTGTGGTTTTAGATATGCTTGGTCACGCAATCAGCAGGCCGGTTTGGGCTCGCGATTTTGCAGTGGATAACCTAAGCAAAGGCATCTATTTTATCAAAACTAACGAAGGAGAAATTGTAAAATTCATTAAGCAATAAGTTGAAACGATTTACGTTCGTTATAAGCTAACGATAAGTAAATTGCACTACACAATGAAATGGCACACTAACACATATTTCAAGATGAAGCACATACTCACCTGTGCTTTGTTTACATTTGTTACTGTGATGATGCAATCCTGCCTTGATAAGCAAACCGCCTCACCGGTGCCACTCATTGCCTTTAATGATTTTAAAGCAAATAAAGATACTGCCAATTTGTTTCTTGATTTTACCGATGGCGATGGAGATATTGGATTAACCCAAAGTGATACTGTTGCTCCCAATAACTACAACTGTTTTATTACCTACTACGAAAAGCAAAAAGGAACTTGGGTAAAACGCGATTTACCGGTGGAGTTTAATTATCGCATTCCTATTATCAATACCACAACAAAAAAGAAAAAACTAACCGGCATCATTAAAATAGAGTTAAAACCATTTTACTACGACCCATTCTCTAAATTCGACACCATCAAATACGAGTTGTACATTGTAGATCGTGCTTTTAATAAAAGCAATGTGATTGAAACACCTGAGATTATTACACCTTGATATGACGAAGCAGTTTATAAACATTTTTTCACACCCGTTGTTTCACTAATTACTTTATTCAAATTTTCTTACCATGGAAATAAAGCCCGGCCCGCTACTCTCTAAGATAGAAGTACCAGATGACCTTAAAAAGTTATCGGAAAATCAACTTCCCCAATTATGTGATGAGTTGCGCCAATTCATCATCGATATTGTTTCGGTAAAAGGCGGACACTTCGGTGCCAGTTTAGGCGTGGTAGAGCTTACTGTTGCGCTACACTATATATTCAACACACCACACGATCAATTGGTTTGGGATGTTGGACATCAGGCATATGGTCATAAAATATTAACAGGAAGAAAAAATGTATTTCATACCAACAGAATTTATAAGGGCATTAGTGGATTTCCAAAGAGAAAAGAAAGTATTTACGATACTTTTGGGGTAGGGCATTCAAGCACCTCTATTTCTGCTGCTTTGGGGATGGCTGTAGCCAGCAGATACAAAGGTGAAAAAGACAGACAACACATAGCCGTAATAGGTGACGGTGCTATGACTGCCGGTTTAGCTTTCGAAGGATTAAACCATGGAGGTGTTGAAAATAGCAATTTGTTGGTGGTGCTTAATGATAATTGCATGAGTATTGACCCTAATGTAGGTGCTTTAAAAGAATATTTAACCGATATTACTACCTCTCATACCTACAATAAAGTTAAAGATGAAGTATGGAAACTCTTAGGTAAAATAAGCAAGTTTGGACCAAATGCACAAGAAATTGCTTCCAAAATTGAAAATGGCATTAAAGCTACTATGCTTAAGCAAAGCAACTTATTTGAGTCCTTAAAGTTCAGATATTTTGGCCCTGTTGATGGCCATGATGTAGAGCGTTTGGCTAAAATCATGGAAGATTTAAAAGATATTCCAGGCCCTAAAATATTACATTGTTTAACCGTAAAAGGCAAAGGTTATAAGTTCTCAGAAGAAGGCAACCAAACAGTATGGCATTCACCAGGATTATTCAATAAAGATACCGGAGAGATTGTAAAAGTAGTTCCCGCTCAACCCCAGCCACCAAAGTATCAAGATGTTTTTGGGCATACCATTGTAGAATTGGCCGAAAAAAATAGTAAAATAATGGGCATTACACCCGCTATGCCATCAGGTTGTTCATTAAATATTATGATGAAGGCCATGCCCGATCGTGCTTTTGATGTGGGTATTGCTGAACAGCATGCGGTAACTTTTTCAGCTGGCATAGCTACGCAAGGGATGTTGCCTTTTTGTAATATCTATTCATCTTTTATGCAAAGAGCCTACGATCAGGTAATACATGATGTGGCGCTGCAAAATTTAAATGTTGTTTTTTGTTTAGACAGAGGTGGATTAGCTGGTTCTGATGGCGCTACACATCATGGAGCATACGATTTAGCTTACATGCGTTGCATCCCCAATATGACCGTTTCTGCACCAATGAATGAAGAAGAATTACGTAA
>JBILUU010000077.1:0-9740 GCA_044370815.1 Bacteroidia bacterium | reverse complement strand
TGTTAGCCATTCATTTCTAATGCAAACGCATTATTGGAATTCGGGTTAAATATGCAATGGTTTGCCGGTACTACCTGAAAATAGTATCATGAGGGAATGCGGATATTGGACGATATTGAAAGTGTAATCGGCATTATTGACATAATTTATAAATCACATTGGTATTATTAAATAGCTTTTAGCATATTTGTGCTTGAAGAGGTTGATGCCACACTATAACACTGTGATAGTTGCACATCATCTAAAATTACTCGAACTCAAACTATGACAACATTGGGTGAAAACAATCAGCGTATAGAGGTGTTAGATGGCTTGCGCGGCATGGCCATATTTGCAGCGGTAATCTATCACTACGCCAATAATTTGATTGATGCTGATGCGTCTCAATTTAATCTTACGCTTAAATCTTTGACGCAGTTTTTCTACACGAGCATCGATATGTTTTTCCTTTTGTCGGGATTTTTGCTTGGCGGCATATTGCTCAAAAATAAACAGTCGCCCAACTTTTTTAAAACCTTCTATATGAGGCGAGTTTACAGGATCATCCCATTGTATTTTTTATTACTTTTTGTGGTAGGTATAATTTGCTTTGTGGGTATAGGCAGAGGTACTGATTGGTGGTTTCACCAAGAATTGCCGTTTTGGATTTATTTCACTTTTTTGCAAAATATATTCATAGGAATTAACAATACCTTGGGTAATGCGTGGTTAAGTCCAAGCTGGTCTTTGGGTGTAGAAGAGCAGTTTTACCTCATCATATCCTTTCTAATTTATTTTAGTCCAAAACGAACACTTATCTTTCTTTTAACTGCAGGCATTATTGCTGCTCCTATTTTTAGATATCATGCCCCAACTGTATTTGCCCTATCTACTTTTACCTATTGCCGCTTCGATGCCCTTTTCGGTGGAATTTTGCTAGCTATTGTATATCAGGATGCAGTATGCGTTTCATTTATTAAAAAGCATATAGGTAAACTACAAATACTCACTCTTGGACTTTTTGCCATAAGCTTTTTATTTTCGGTTGGTAAATGGCACATGGAATTGTATCTTACCAACTCATGGTTTACCATTATTTATGCAGCAGTAATTTTATTAGTTATAATAGACTCCCAAAATATTTTTCACAGGTTAGCCAGCTATCAATTTTTTGTTAGGCTTGGACTTTATTCATTTAGCATATATTTATTTCATGAAATTATTTTAGGATTATTTTTCTTTTTGATACCAGGTACGTTACCTCAAATTCATAGTGTAGCGGATGCTTTAATGGTGGTATTATGCGCCATACTGACCTATTTTGTTGCACGCTTTTTATACTTGCATCTTGAAAAGAGATTTATGGCCTTGGGGCATCAATACAACTATTGATTGCCATCTGTGAGGTCTTTTCCGTAAAATTAGCTTCAATTCTAATCCAAGCGCATGATTAACATTCGGCATTAACATAGATGTTGAAATTGTTAACAAATTATTTTTAAAAAATATTTGCGTATTTTAAAATGTTTTGTACATTTGTGATTAATAAGTTTAAAAATCAATTAATACCCAATATATTATGAACAAAAGTAAATTCTTTTCCGTAGCACTTTTGACAGGAATCATGGTTCTTTCTGCATCAGCATTGTTCGCAACTCCTCCAAGTGCAACCCCAATTGATGGTGGTTTGTCGCTTGTTTTAGGTTCTTGTGCCATCTATGGTGCTAAGAAAATAAGAGACGCTCGCAAGAAAGCTTAACCACCTACTCATACATTGAACCTCCTTTTCAAAAGAAAGGAGGATTTTTAGTTTATAGATATATGTAACCTATCTTACCTATTCCGTAACTACCAAATTTTTATCCCACTGAAGGCGGAATATCTCTCTGCTAACGAAGTTCCACAGAAGCCGTGACCAATGCCACGGAAAAACAAATTCTAGCACTTCCATTTGTAATACAATACTTATAGATTAGCTTCTATAATACACAATTATTACCTTTGCGCAAAACATGTTAATTATGACCCAACTTATTGAATGTGTCCCTAATTTTAGCGAGGGAATTGACCTTGGTATCATCAACCAAATTACTGCAGAAATAGAAGCCACAGAAGGCGTAAAGCTATTGAATGTTGATCCGGGAAAGGCCACCAATCGTACTGTAGTAACTTTTGTTGGCACACCCAATGCGGTGGTTGAAGCGGCCTTTAAAGCAATCAAAAAAGCAGGAGAATTAATTGATATGCGCAAGCACAAAGGAGAGCATCCTCGCATGGGCGCCACAGATGTTTGCCCATTCATTCCAATAAGCAATATCAGTATGGAGGAAACTGCTCAATATGCGCAGCAGTTGGCACAGAGAGTAGGATCAGAATTAAACTTGCCTGTTTACTTGTACGAAGAAGCTCAAGTAGATAAAAAGCGCAGCAACCTAAGTGTTATTAGGGCAGGCGAATATGAAGGATTTTTCAAAAAGATAAAAGACCCAAATTGGAAACCCGACTTTGGGCCCAATGAATTTGATGCCCTGAGAGGTGCAACTGTGATTGGTGCTCGCGACTTTTTGGTTGCCTACAACGTAAACTTAAATACTACATCTACTCGAAGAGCTAACTCTATTGCATTTGACGTAAGAGAGGCAGGAAGGGTAAAGCGAGAAGGCGACCCAATTACAGGAAAAATTGTTACCGATGAACACGGAAATCCGGTGAGCATTCCGGGCACGTTGAAAGCAGTTAAAGCTATTGGTTGGTACATTGAAGAGTATGGCATTGCTCAGATATCAATGAATTTAACCAACATCAATATTACACCTGTACACGTGGCATTTGATGAAGTATGTAAAAAAGCCAACGAAAGAGGAATAAGAGTTACAGGTTCAGAAATTGTGGGGTTGATTCCTCTCAAAGCTATGCTTGATGCGGGAAAATACTTCCTCGAAAAACAACAGCGCTCTACCGGAGTATCGGAGAAAGAACTTATAAAAATTGCTGTTAAGTCAATGGGATTAGATGAACTTTCACCCTTTAACCCTAACGAAAGGATTATTGAGTATTTACTCAATGATCAAAATTCAGGCAGGTTAATCAATATGAGCTTAAGTGACTTTGCAGATGAAACAGCTTCTGAAAGTCCGGCTCCTGGTGGTGGCTCCATTTCAGCATACGTTGGTGCCTTAGGTGTTTCACTAGGGACTATGGTTGCCAATCTTTCTTCTCATAAAAAAGGGTGGGATGCACAGTGGCAATTTTACAGCGATTGGGCACTCAAAGGCCAAGCTATTAAGAAAGAAATGTTGAAGATGGTTGACGAGGATACCAATGCATTTAATAAAATTATGCTCGCCTTTGGTTTGCCTAAGGGCAACGATGAGGAAAAGAAGGTTCGCAGCGAAGCCATTCAAAGTGCCACAAAGCTAGCAATTATTACCCCATATAAAGTTATGCAACTTGCTTTAGAGAGTATGGAACTAATGAAGGTAATGGTGGAGCAAGGTAACCCTAACTCGGTTACCGATGCAGCTGTGGGAGCACTTTGCGCGCGCACGGCAGTTATTGGAGCATTTATGAATGTAAGAATCAACGCCTCGGGATATAATGACAAAGCATTTATCAATGATATTATCAGCAAGGGAAAAGATTTGCAGGAAAAAGCGATAGCGTTGGAAGATGAAATCCGATTGCTTGCCGATCAAAAAATTGGTATTTGATTTTTAAAATATTTTCGGAGGAGTATTTTGTAATTTCATCGGTCAACATATTCATTTAGTAAAACATATTTTTATTTTTTGGGAAGATTTATTATTTTTATTGAATAAAGTTAAAGTTACAGTCACTTGAAAAAGATTTTTTTCATTTTCATATTAGCAACAATCTTCTTGTCAGGATGCAAGAAAGAGCAAGGTTGGGATACTGTGCTAAATGGTACATGGATTGAAGTTAGTAACAATAACACGCGTGCACTTCCTTCTAATTGTGATATCGTTTTTCAAGATGGCAACATGATTATTTGCGATGAGTCTATTGGAGCAGACCTCAACAAAAAATCACGAGTGTATGCTAATAACGGACAAATTTGGATTAGTTACAAGCTCTCATTTAGAAGACATGAAGAGTACCGATACGACTATCAACTTGAGGGGGAGTACCTATGGATTGTTGAAGAAACATCGGAGAAATTTTATCCTGTTATTGGACAATCGCAAGCCAAAAAGTATAGAAAAAAATAGTCACTGACTATTGATTAAAATACCTTCTCTGCCGTTGGGAGACCCTTCACTTTTATTTTAAAGTTTTATATTTGCCATAAAGTGTAAGCAATCATTAATTATGGCTTATCAAATATTATTCGTTACTATGTTTTTTGATGATGTTGGCATTAATAAGAAACTAATCATTTGAAATTAACCTTTACAAAAAATGTGGCCTGATTTTATTTCATTCAGATGGTTAGATGTGGTTGATATAATACTTGTATCTGTGTTGTTGTATCAATTATATAAGTTGGTGCGCGGCACTGTAGCTATCAGTATTTTCACAGGAATGCTTAGTATTTATTTACTGTGGCTATTTGTGAAGATGCTGGATATGCAGTTGCTTGGAAAAATACTTGGTCAGTTTATTGGTGTAGGTGTAATTGCACTCATTATTGTATTTCAGCAAGAGTTGCGTAAATTTTTATTATTGGTAGGTAGCACAGGATTTTTCCCAAAAGTTTTTTCATCTGAAGGTTTGTTTAAGCTGAGTGATGTACGTAAGAAAAATGACCTTGATATTGTTTCCATTGTTAAAGCATGTAAGGTAATGTCGCAGAGTAAAACTGGTGCCATTATTGTACTTGCACGCCAAAGCAATTTGAGTTTTTATTACAATACCGGTGAAAGCATACATGCCACGGTTTCACAACGATTGATTGAAAGTATTTTTTACAAAAATAGTCCACTTCATGATGGCGCTATCATCATTGAAAACAATGAAATTATTGCGGCAAGATGCGTACTACCCATTTCGGAGAACAGTAACTTTCCTGCTAATTTAGGGATGCGTCATCGTGCTGCTTTAGGAATCACTGAAAGTACTGATGCCATTGCCATTGCTGTATCTGAACAAACCGGAGAGATTGCGCTGGCAAAAGAAAACAACCTTGAGCTACACCTCACACCCGATACTTTAAGAACGCGCTTGGAACAGGTGTGGAAAAACTAAATTTAACCCAAATCTCGCATTAGAGCATGCGGGAAAAATGCAATTGATGCAAGAGCTGCAATCATTGCAAATCAACCACAAAAACATTCATTAGTAGCATAATGACAAGGCGCCTCCTCAAATGCTAACCACTTGTCCATTATCTATTTCGAAGTATGCTGCTTCTTTGCCGGTATGATTAATGGCATCAGATATCCTTTGCTTGTGCGTATCGGTTATAAATATTTGACCAAATGTTGGTTGGCTAATGTGCTGCATCATACTGTTTAAACGAATTTCATCAAGCTTATCATACACATCATCAAGCAATAAAATTGGTAATCGGTTTTTGATTTGAGCGATAAACGCATACTGCGCCAATTTCAGCGCAATCAGGAAAGTTTTTTGTTGACCTTGCGAAGCAAACTTTTTAACTGTGTGGTGATTGATTTCAAACAATAAATCATCTTTGTGAATACCAACATTGGTATATTGCGATTGCCTGTCTTTATCCAATGATTTCGCGAGTAATGATTCCATTTTAAATTCGTGAAGTGCACTGCTGAGTTGCAAGCTAACCTGCTCCTTTTGTTTAGTTAATTCCAGAAAAGTTTGGTTGAAATATTGATTGAATGTATCGAAGAAAGTTTTTCTTTCGCTAAAGATAAAATTACCCGATTCACTTAATTGTTCATCATAAATCTCTAATGCTGCAATATCAAAATAGCTCTTTTCGTAAAATGATTTAAGCAGGGCATTTCGCTGTATTAAAACCCTGTTGTATTTCATTAATTGTTCGAGATATTGTTTGTTATACTGAGAAATTACTCCATCAATAAACTTCCGTCTGATTTCGCTGCCTCCATGAATTAACTCGGCATCTTCCGGTGCAATCATTACTAGTGGCAACAAACCAATGTGATCGCTTAATCGAGGATATTCCTTTTTGTTTAATTTGAATTGTTTCTTTTCATTTCGCTTTAATCCGCAAAAAATTTCGAGTTGTTCTTCACCTAATTGATAGGCCCCTTGAATCATGAAGAATGGCGCATCTACTTTTATGTTTTGATTATCGGCCGGATTGTAAAAACTTTTACAAAACGATAAGTAGTAAATGGCATCAAGCATATTGGTTTTACCCATACCATTATTGCCTGTAAAGCAGTTAAACTTCTGAGCAAATTCGGCTTCGGCCTGCCCATAATTTTTAAACCCAATGAGTTGAATCTTATTTAAAAACATTCATGCAATGTTACTAAGAAAAATTTTAATTACGTTAGTGTTTGAAGGCATATCGTTGAATTAATATACTTTTGTATAAACAATTGTAAGCCAAGCCCACATGACGAAATTTACAGCAGTTATACCCGCGCGTTATGCCTCGAGCAGGTTCCCCGGAAAACCATTGATAGACATTGCAGGTAAAACCATGATTCAAAGAGTTTACGAGCAAGTACTGAAAGCCGGTATTGATAAGGTTTATGTGGCTACCGACCATCAGGCAATTGCCGAGCACGTCAATCACTTTGGAGGACGTTTTTTAATGACATCGGAAACGCATCAGAGTGGCACCGACAGATGTTGTGAGTGCGCTGCCTTACTTAATTTGGATGACAATGATGTAATGATCAATATACAGGGTGATGAACCCTTTATAAAGCCCTCACAAATTTCACTTTTATGCGGATTGTTTGAGGAATCTGCAACCGAAATTGGCACACTAATAAAAAAGGTAGTTACAGCAAATGAGTTGCAGCAACATACTATTCCAAAAGTAGTATTGAATAAGCATGGCGAGGCAATTTATTTTAGCAGGAGTGTAATACCCTACCCCGCCAAAAAAAGTGTGGAAGAGCTATTGGCATCAGGTATTTACTACAAACATATTGGTATTTATGCCTACCGAATAAACATCTTAAAACAAATTGCTGCGCTACCGTCTTCCCTGCTTGAACAAACCGAATCGTTGGAACAATTGAGATGGATTGAAAATGGCTATGCAATTAGAACAGCCCTTACACACGAGGAAACCATTGCCATTGACACGCCCGAGGATTTATCAAGAGCTTTAACCTATCTTGACTTAAAATAACAGCTTTACTTTACCTTTTGTGTAACGTATGAAACTGAGGCAGCGCCAAACCAACCAACGGCTTTAACTTTTGAATTTTTGTTTTTGTTTACAATATTTGTTGGCACATTGGTAGCGGGCGTAGCAAAAAGCCCTTCATTGGTCATTTGCGTTCTGGCCAAATTTAAAAAATAAAATGTTGGCAAACCAATCGACCAACATTCTATTTTTATCTCATCACCAATATTAAAGCGCTCGGGAGCGAGGCTAAAAACTATGGGTGGAATAAAAGCAACATTGTCGCTACCTGGACCAAAAGCAGCATCGTATGCCAAATTCATTTCATCGGGTTCATTATAAAACTTATTGTTTTTAAATGTTTTAAACCAATAACAAGTTCCTTCACCTTTGATATCTTTTGTTGGTGAAAGGCTGCCGTTTGTGCCGCGCGACAATATTTGATCAATACCATAACCTGCCTTGAGTGTATCGGGCCCCTGTATAGCTTGCTCCTGAAAAATAAATTTGATGCTATCGATTAATGGCACCGAATCCATGTATGCTTGTGCCATATAATCCTCTCCGTTGTAACTAATATCTAAGGTATATACATTTCCCGGAAGACCCATTGGCAACTTCTTTGGATCAGTATTGATAAGTGTAAAAGGACCTGTATAGGTATAGTTGCCGTCATTATCATCATCTAGGAATTTAAATTCGCGCTGTAAGCCATCTGTAACAATAACCTTTGCTCCTAAAGCGGGTGCAGCGGAAGAATTATTAAAATAAGGAGCCGTTTTTCTGAGTTTAATCACCTGATTTTCTATTCCGGAACTCAAGGCAACCGTATCGAAAAAGCAGGTAATAAAACCATCTACAATCAATTGTTCTTCACCTGCTTCCAAATCAACATCGATGACCTTTTCGCAAGAAGAAAAAATGAAGAAGAAGAAAAATAATGAGCCGAGCGATAGGATATGTTTTGTTTTCATATTCATCAAAATTTAAAGTTGTAAGCAACAGAAGGAATAATGTTTCCAACCACAGAAAATTGAACCGCCTGTGTTTGCTGCGGGTTCTCGGGATTACCTCTGAAATAAATGCTAAAAGGATTTTTGCGAGCATAAACGTTATAAACCGAAACCACTAAATCGTGCTTGTATTTACCCGAGCGTTTGTCTTTTAGGTGAAGCGTTGCCGACAAATCAAGGCGGTGATAAACAGGGATGCGTGCGTTGTTTCGGGAGCCATCAATATTGTGCGGAATGATGTAGCCCTGATATTCTATTCGGTTGGTAGGAAAGGTAGCCGGTGTTCCGGTGCCAAATGCAAATGTACTTCCAAACTCTAACTTTTTATTGAGCGTGTACATACCAACTAAGTTAAGGTTATGCGCTTTATCAAAACGGTTGGGATACCATTCATTGTTATTAATCCCATTCACTTTTCTTTCGGAGCGAGAAAGTGTGTAACTCACCCAACCAGTAAAATCACCCTTAGCTTTTTTAAGATACAATTCAAGACCATAAGCCCTGCCCGTTCCATTCATGAGCTCGCCCTCTAAAAGTTTGTTGAGTAGTAAATCGGCCCCATCAATGTAGTCGACCTGATTTTTCATTTCTTTGTAATACACCTCAACAGAAGTTTCGTACATATTATCCTCTCTAAAATTTCGGAAGTATCCCAAAGCAACCTGATCGGCTATTTGTGGCTTTACATTATTAGTGCTGGGTATCCATACATCAAGTGGTGTGCTTGCGGCAGCGTTTGAAATCAAATGTAAGTTTTGAGTAGTTCTGTTGTAACTTGCTTTAATAGACGATTGATCACTTACCTCAAATTTTAAGCTGAAACGTGGCTCAAGGTTGTTGTAAGATTTAATGGTTTCGAAATTATCGTAGGTTTGAGTTCTGATGGTGTCTCTGCGCACATTTGGAATTGTATCTCTAAAATAATAGGCTGTTCCTTTTCCCAAGTAATTAAAGTTTGAAAATCGTAATCCATATTGAAAGGATAAGCGGCCTGTAATTCTTTGTTCATTGCCGGCATAAAGGGCATTTTCGAGCGCATACTTTGGTTCTGACCCAATTTCTCTTTTTTCGCCCTTACTGTAAAAAAGTAATTTGCCCGGATCAAAAGTGTAGTAGGTGGCCGAACCACCGAAGGTGATGGTATTTTTGGGATTCAGATAATAAGTAAATTCGGGCTTTACAATGTAGTTGATGATGTTGGCTTTCCAGTTGAAACCATCAAAGTTATCGCCCACACCAATACGGTAATCATAGTTGCTGTAAATTAACGATACATTGCTAAATAATTTACTGTTGTAAATATGATTCCATCTTAACGTACCAGTGGCATTTCCCAAATCAAAACCAAACTCAGGGTTACCGGCACCAAATACATCTCTTCCAAAATATCCCGAAAGGTATATCCTATCTTTCTCGTTCAAGATATAATTAAGTTTTACTGATAAATCATAAAAATATGCTTTTGACTCTCTGAT
>JBILUU010000428.1:0-2534 GCA_044370815.1 Bacteroidia bacterium | reverse complement strand
ATCATCCTAGCGAGGGTAAAACATTCTGTGCAGTAAATATTGGTGCGCTGTTGGCACGAGGTGGCCGCAAGGTGCTGTTACTCGAATTAGATTTACATAAACCAAGGGTATACAAAGCGCTTGGGTTAACCAATGAAAAACAAGGTATTACCAGTATTTTGGTGGGGAGAGGCAATCCCGGTGAGTTTATACAACCCACAGAGGTGGAGAATTTAGATGTGTTATTATCGGGAGCAGCAGCGCCAAATGCCTCTGATTTAGTATTGAGCAAGCACATGCAAGATTTAATGGATTATGGAAAAGCGCATTACGACTACGTGATTATTGACACGCCTCCTGTTTCGATTATTTCCGATGCCATTGTGCTTATGAAAATGGCAGATGTAAATATCTTTGTAATGAACACCAAATATCCGTTCAGGGAAAGTTTGAACATGGCTGAAGATATCTTTAAGGTGCATAATCCCAGCCATTTCTGCTTGATTTTAAATAATGTGAAGAAGGTGAAGAGCAACTATTATTACAGAAGATACGGAGCCGCCTACAGAGATTATACCAACATCAAAACATAAGCTGCAGCCGGATGAAAAAATTTTTTCTTAAAAATATCGTTTTCTCCACGCTGCGAGACATTAACCGTATTCTTTTTCCGCATCATAAAAAGAGGGTTGTGTTTATGCTGCTACTTATTTTTATAGGTGGAATTTTAGATGTGCTTGGACTTGCTGCTATTTTGCCGGTGGCCAACTTGATTTTTGAACCTGCCAACATACACAAAATTGCACTTGCCGACCGTATTTTCAAAGGATTGGGTTTCGAACACGACCACTACTTTTTATTCTTTATATTAATTTGCTTTTGGTTTATTTTCGTAATCAAAAATGCCGCCTCCGCTTTAATCATTTATCTGCAATCTAAGTTCTCATACGGTGTGGCAATCGACCTCTCGCAAAGGCAATTTGAACGCATCATGAACAATGACTTGTTATACTTCAATGAGCACAACAGCAATGCCTTGGTAAGAAATATTCAAATTATTCCTTTTCATTTTTCTACCTATTTGTTATTGCCTACATTGATACTTTTTTCAGAAATATTTGTATTACTGATTATTATTGTGGGCATTTCTTTGTACAACATTACTGCTATTGGATTGATTGCTGTGGCGCTCACCCCCTCTTTTATGCTTACGTACAAATTAATTAAAAACAGGACCCAATTTTACGAGAAAGAAAAAAACAGACTCAACACCGAGCTTACTAAACAGGCCTACCAAACTATTTTCGGATTTATAGATGTGAAACTATTCAATAAGGAAAACTTTTTTATTGCTGCATACCGACAAAATCAAACCAAGTACAAACGTGTATTTACCAATTCGTTTACGCTCAATCTTTTCCCAAGTAAAATCATTGAAATTACTGCTATAAGTGCAGTAATTGCGTTGTTTGCTTACTGTGTGTACAAGCCCGATGCCATCAAAAGCATATCGGTGATGCTACCTTTGTTTATAGCTGCTGCCTACCGTGTAATGCCCTCATTAAATCGTATGTTGATTGCTTTGGGTAGTATCAAGGGAAATCAGTATGTTATCCCAATTATTGATGAAGCACTTACCAAAAACGTTCATAAAAAAGAAGCCACACAGGCAACGCCTCTTACCTTTAATAAACACATTGAATTTCGCGCGGTAAGCTATACCTATCCAAGCAGTAAAAAAACCTCGGTAAGTAATCTCAACTTAAAGGTAAACAAAGGTCAAAAAGTTGGCATCATTGGAAAATCAGGATCGGGAAAAACCACCATCATTAATATTTTGCTCAGATTTATTAAGGAGCAAGAAGGCGGGTTGTATTTAGATGGTGTAAAGTTAACCGGCAGCGAAGAAAATGAATGGCGGCAGTTAATTGGCTATGTAAAACAAAATGTATTTATTATTGACGGTGACTTTTACGACAACATTGCTTTTGGCGTAGAGAAGGAAAAAATTGATAAAGAGAAGCTCAACAAGGTTTTGAAATTATCTAAACTTGATGATGTGATCAAGCAATCACCGCAAGGACTTCATTCAAATATTGGTGAAAACGGTACTAAGTTATCGGGAGGGCAAAGGCAGCGTATTGCCATTGCGAGAGCGCTGTATAAAGATGCGCAAATACTTGTATTTGATGAAGCTACTAGCGCACTCGATACACAAACAGAAAAGGAAATTACCGACTCTATTGAGGCCGTTTCAAAGGAAAATAAAACCATGTTTATTATTGCGCACCGCATTACCACCCTCAAAAATTGTGACATCATATATGAGATGGACGAAGGCAAAATTGTGAATACCTATACCTATCAGCAAATTGCCAAAACGTTAGTAGAGGATTAACCCTGCAACAATGGCAAGAAGAGCCCCACCTCTCCTACTAGCCCTCGTTTGCAATAATGACTCCTACTATTCCTCGTTTGCAACGAGGACTCACAACATATGCGTTTGCAACGCATCAAAAAAAATCCGCTTTCATGCGCTTGGTTTTTAACCCCCA
>JBILUU010000076.1:0-9770 GCA_044370815.1 Bacteroidia bacterium | reverse complement strand
CGAGTTTTTTTCTTTTAGCCTTGCATTATATTTTTTAGACAATTTTCACGCAGCCTTGAATTTTTGATTCTTTTGTTTCAAGACAAAAGAATGAGAATTTTATTTGAAACAAGTTTTTAAAATATATGTATAACCAATTATTAATCAGGTAGTTAAAATGTAGTTAGATGGAATTAAGCAGTAGGAGGTTTGAAGCACCGAACTATTGATTTAGTTGGGTTAATCTCGATATAGAAAATGTTATCAGATTTGTAATACCAATTGCATTTATTTTTTAGTCCAATTAAACTCGAATTAATCAGTAGAAGTTACGCATGTAACGCACTAGTGATTTTATGAGGGTAATCCCGCTTAGCAGGTGTTTTCAATCCATTGAACCAATGAATTGAATTACAGCTATTTTAGCGATTCCGCATTTTCTAATGCGGAATTTGGGTTTGATGCGTAATCTGGGTTAAAAAGAAATGAAGTTGAGTAGGTTTCAACTGCGTAATCTGGATTTAAATGGGTTCAAGAATTATTATAAAATTCATGTAAACCAATTTGAGCATCAAAAGAAAAATGTTTCCTTCATCTTCGGGAACTTGTTTTACAAATACATTGAATGAAAAAGCCCCGTTATAAAAGATAACGGGGCTTTTTCAGTTAAAGAAAATAATTTATCTACTACTGTTAAATCCGACTGGACTTCCCACACGGGTCATAGCGCAACGGAAACCCAACCAAGAGGTTGATTGTCTCTCATCTAAATACCTTCTAGTGCCTGGATTCATCCAATATGCTCTATCGTGCCAGTTACCGCCTTTAAACACATGCGCTTTATCATTAATCATTGAAGTGATATCAGTTCCACCTGATTTTGTATTGTAGTACATTCCGTTACTTTCGGGGGCTGCAGTTTCAGCTCCTTCTGAACCGCCTTCAGCAGCCTCTCCACCGCCACCTTCTCCGCCACCTTCGCCTTCCGCAGCAGCCGCAGTAGCTAAAAGGTTTTTCCAATTTTCCTCATCCACCTGAGAAGAAAAATCACCATCTAGGAAGTTGATATTGTCCGAACGCTTGTAATTCCTTCTCTCAGCAAGGTTGTCTGCTACAACCTCAACATTTCTATATTTAATGTGGCCAAGACTGTCTTTGTCAGCAACAGCACCCTCTTCGTTTAATACCTTTGTTTGAAAAACATTTCCTCTAAAGGCACGGAAGTCAGATTTATCATCATGACTCACCGGACGATAAACATCCATTACCCATTCACTTACGTTGCCTGCCATGTTATACAAGCCATAATCGTTTGGCCAATAAGAAAGCACAGGAGCGGTAATATCGGCATTGTCATTAAGGTTACCTGCTGTACCCATGTTATCACCACGGCCACGCTTAAAGTTAGCCATCATCTTTCCTATATCGTTTTCAGTGTCGTTTCTTACATAATGCCCATTCCATGGATACAACTTACGTTTTACAACATCCTCTTCCGTTGTGTTACCAATCAATGAGTATGCTGCAAACTCCCATTCAGCTTCTGTCGGGAGCCTGTATCGAGGCAATAGAATACCATCTTCCATTCTCACCTTTCTTTCTCCTGAACCTTTACTGTTTAAGTCGGGTTTGTTTTTCTTAACGGTACCTTCATACTGACCAACCAAATAGGCATCAGTATTAAAATTATTTTCGTTTACCCAGTTGTTAGGATCGAATTCAAGAATTCCTTCCCTGATGAGAATAAATTCGTTTACACGATCTGTTCTCCAGGCACAGAAATCTGTAGCCTGCAACCAATTAACACCAACTACAGGATACTCGTGATAGGCAGGGTGACGCAGGTAATATTCAACATATGGTTCATTAAATGCAAGGCGATCTCTCCATACCAAAGTATCAGGAAGCGCTTTTTTCAACACCTCAGAATAATCTGTGCCGTAAACGTTTCTTGTCCAAAATAGATATTCAAGCCAATCGATATTTCTTACCTCGGTTTCGTCCATGTAAAAAGAGGATACTGTAACCCTACGAGGTTGATTGTTCCAATCATACATCACATCCTGCTCCACACGACCCATCGTAAATGTACCACCTTCTATAAGCACCAATCCGGGTCCGGTTTCTTGCTCTTGATAAAGAACCTTTTCAAATCCTCCGTTGTCGGGGTTGTTATATTCCCAACCAGTGGAGTTTGAGGTAGGCTTGGTACATGACGCGGCAAAAAGCAGACAACCTGCTGATGCGGCCAACATTAATTTTTTGCTTGTTTTCATTGTTCTGATAAATGGTGAGCGTAAATTAATTTCCATTTTTATAATTAGAATGTAGGACAATCGATTGTATTAAATTTCTTTCTTTTAACCTTACATTTGAAGGTAAATATCATTGACAACTCATGAGAGCCAGCTGAAGCATTACTTAACTTAGAAATAGTTACGTCATAAGTGTAGCCAATTTTGAATTTTTCCATTTTAAAACCTACCAAAGCAATAATGGCATCTTGATTTCTATACCATAATCCACCTACCAAAGGTCCCTTTGATACGTACATTCCTAAATTAAGTTGCTGAAAATTTGCTTGTTGTTGATAGATAATGTTTGGAGATATTGTCCAATCGTTGAACTGACTAAGCGGGATAACCGCTCCTGCATGTGCTGTAATTTTTCTTGGCAATCTACTTTTTGCAGCATTGGTAAACCCTTCATAAGGCTGCGTAAGGTGATTAACCGCAATTCCACCAAAATATTTATCGCTGAATGCAAGCACACCCGCAGAGAAATCTGCCACTCCCCTGCTATTTAGTATTGGATTTTCAGAAGTGTTGTAAATAAATCCGTTTCGATCTTGAATTTGGTCTCCAAAAGTAAGACTGTTCCAATCAACTTTTTTCTGGTAGTACCCTGCTTGCGCCCCTACCCTGATACTAAAAAATCGGTTTACAGAAAATTGATAAGAGTATATCCCGCTTGCACCAGTGGTTGTTAAAGCTCCCGCACCCGCCCTATCGTTCATCACCAAAACACCTAAACCACCATTCATATTATCCACATGTTGATCGTAAGATGCGCTGTAAGTTACAAAGTTACCTGGTATTCCGGGCCACTGATTTCTATAATTCATGGCCAAACGTGGACAACGAGCAGTACCGGCAAAGGCGGGATTAAGATATAGCGGATTTGCGTAAAACTGGCTGAATTGCGGGTCTTGAGCCACAACATCGCCAATTAAGACGAAGCTGGCTATGACTGTAAAAAGCAATTTAAACAACAAAGTTTTGTTCATTGATAATTGATTAAAGCCACAATAATACATATTTTTTGAATGTAAAGTTACGTTAGACCTTATTTTTTTTCTTTCAGCGTTCATTTTAACAAATTTCTTTTGGTATGTTTTTACAATATTTATTCGATGTTTGCGTTTTAAAACTTAAATTTTCAACATTTGCCTATTGCGAAGCGTTACTTTAACATTAAAATTAAGCGCATGTACTATAAAATTAAAGTTTCAATCTTGTTTGCACTGTTGACTACGCATATCAACTCTCAAACGTTTGCACAAACTTCAAAAGAATCTGTTAAAACATCAAATAAAGTCAGTGCGGGCAACCTTTCCGGTGTTTCCATGAGGCCTGCCAAGCGCGCCTACAATATAGTTTGGAGTGCTCCCAACATGAGCTCAATTGAGGGCGAAACGCAAAAATATTTGAATTTCGAGGGGGTTGTTTTATCGCCACTCAACGGATTGCCTTTTTATTCTGCTTCTGCCAAACTGCCTGCCAGCTACAAAAATGGAACGGTTAGTCTCACGAATATGGTTTTTGAACCACTGAGTGATGCTGAAGAGTCAATTGCAGGAAATTATAAATTGAATGCAAATATTGATGTTACATCAAGAGCCGTTACCACAAAAAAAGTTACTTCTCTCAAATTCGATTTTGTGCCATTAAGGTTAAATTCCTCAACCGGAAGAATTGAGAAGCTCGTTGCCTTCGACATCAAAGTTAATCCCATAGAATCATTAAGATCCTCGGGGCGATCACACGTTTTTGCATCTGAGTCATTGTTAAAATCAGGAACCTGGTACAAAGTAGGTGTAGTAAAAGATGGTGTTTACAAAATCGACTTCAATTATCTTAAAAATATGGGTGCAAAACCAGAAGATATTGACCCTCGCAACATTAAAGTGTATGGTACAGGAGGACAACAACTTCCGTTTTTAAATAGTTTGCCTCGTTTTGATGATTTAACTGAATGTGCAGTGCATACCGAAGGTGCTGCTGATGGAAAATTTAACAGCAATGATTTCATCCTCTTCTACGGCAAAGCACCACACAGATGGCAAAAAAGTAATAATTGCCTTGCACTTGAGCATCGTCTCAACGATTATACCGATACAAGTTACTATTTTATTAACATTGATGGCAATGCAGGAAAGCGCATCAATACGCAAGCATCGGTGACCCAAAACGCAACTTCAACCGTAACCTCTTTTGATGATTTCGCATTTTATGAAAATGAAGCCGTAAACGTTGTAAAAAGTGGTCGACAATGGTTTGGAGAAAACTTTGATGTGGTAACCACTTATAATTTCCCTTTTAACTTTCCAAACATCGATTTAACTGCTCCGTCATACATTAGGGCCCAGGTTGCTGCGCGCTCTAATCCGCCTGCACAGTTCACTATTGAATGTGGCACTAGCAGCTTTAGTGTTTCTCCTTCCGCAATAGCTTTACAGCCCTATTATGCTGATCCGGTTAGTATTGGAAGCGCTTGTCAGCAGTTTACACCAAACTCCTCTCAATTAAATGTCGAAATCAAATTTGCAAAATCTCCCTCTTTCAATAGTGGCTACGGCTACCTCGACTTTTTAGAATTAAGAGTAAGAAGACAATTAAAAATGTCTGGCAACGAAGTTGTATTTCGAGATATTGCCTCTTCCGGAAACGGTCAAATAGCAGAGTTTGTGATTACAGATGCAACAGTAAACACCGTAGTGTGGGATATTTCAGATTTACAAAATATTAAACAAATCCAAGGGGTACTTAATGGCAGCAATTACACCTTTAGGGCTAATGCCGACACTGTATATGAGTATATAGCCTTTAATTCAGGAAGCAATGCAATAAGGGAACCCTTTGCTGCCGGAGAGGTCAAAAATCAAAATTTACATGGATTGGGTTTTTACGACATGGTTATTGTTTCACATTCCAACTTCTTTGATCAAGCAGAAAGACTGGCAGAAATTCACTTTGCCAACGATGGTCTTAAGTCGCTTGTGGTCACACCTCAACAAATTTACAATGAGTTTTCGGGCGGAAATCAAGATGCAACTGCTATCAAACAGTTTATGATGATGTTTTATAACAGAGCCACCAGTGAGGCAGAAATGCCCAAGTATTTGTTGCTCATGGGTGATGCTTCATACAAAAACAGAGGTAGAAGTATTGTAGGAAACACCAATTTCGTGGTTAGTTTTGAATCTGCCAATGGCATTTCCTACATCAACTCCTATGTTTCTGATGATTATTTTGGATTACTGGACGAAAATGAAGGGGAAGGTTTAGTGGAGCAAATTGATATTGCTGTGGGTAGAATTCCTGTAAAAACTAAGGATGAAGCCAAGGCGGTAGTTGATAAAATTTTTGCTTACATGCAGCCTCAGCCGATAGAGGTTATCAACCCATCATTCTGCGGAACGGCAGGTTCATTCTCTAGTGGTGATTGGAGAAACGTAATTTGCTTTGTTGCAGATGATGAGGACAATAACTTACACTTTTTTCAATCTGAACGACTCGCAACATATGTTGATACAACCTATCACGACTACAATATTGAAAAAATTTATATTGACGCTTTCAAGCAGCAATCTGCTGCCGGAGGTGCAAGGTATCCTGATGTAAACTCCGCAATTAATCAAAGAGTAAACCGCGGTGCACTAATCATGAATTACACCGGACATGGCGGAGAAACCGGATTTGCTCAAGAAAGAATTCTTGAGGTAAAAGACATTGAGTCGTGGAATAATGCTAACCGTTTACCTTTGTTTGTTACGGCTACCTGTGAATTCAGCAGATTTGACGATCCTGGAAGAACTTCTGCCGGTGAAGAAGTAATCCTTAGACCCAACGGAGGTGGTATTGGGTTGCTCACCACCACCCGACTTGCATACGCCAACTTTAACGAAACGCTTAACAGAAATTTTTACCAAACAGTTTTTGTTAGAGACTCTGTAACCAAACTTTTCCCAAGGGTAGGCGATGTTTGCACCACAACTAAAAATAAAACAGCAGCGGTAAGTTCCGGCACTAGCAATCATAGAAATTTCTCATTATTGTGTGACCCTGCTGTGCGCCTCAATTTCCCTGATTATAGAGTGTTTACACAAAGCATCAACAATCAGCCAGTTTCATTTAATGGCGATACACTAAAGGCACTTACCAAAATCACAATAAGCGGATATCTTGCTACTCAAAGTGGAACCAAGCTGACATCGTATAATGGTATTATTTATCCGACCGTATTTGATAAAGAAACCAAACTGAAAACCCTTGCTAATGATCCTCAATACTCCTCTGCACAAAATTTCAAAATGAGAAGAAGTATCATTTATCGCGGCAAAGCAAGTGTTGTGAACGGTGAATTTAGTTTCTCGTTTATTGTACCAAAAGATATTGATTATTCGTTTGGACCGGGAAGAATTAGTTATTACGCAGCAGATGGTAATTTTGATGCCAACGGATTTAATGAAAGTTTCATAGTAGGTGGTACAAACCCCAATGCTGCCTCAGATAATGAAGGACCAAAAATTGAGGTTTATATGAACGACAACAAATTTGTAGCAGGCAGTATTACCAATGAAAATCCTGATTTGTTGGGTATCATGTTTGATGAAAATGGAATCAATACCGTAGGGAATGGCATTGGACACGACTTGGTGGCAGTATTAGATGAAAACACAGAAAAGTCAATCGTGTTGAACGACTTTTATCAAGCAGATCTAAATTCTTATCAAAGCGGTATTGTGCGCTACCCTTTCAACAAACTAAGCGAAGGCAGACATACCTTATCGCTTAAAGCATGGGATGTTTACAACAATTCAAATACAGCAACCACCGATTTCGTGGTCGCTTCATCTGCTAACTTAGCGCTACAGCACGTTTTAAACTATCCAAATCCATTTACCACTTTTACCAAATTTATGTTTGAGCACAACAAACCTTGCGAAACATTAGATGTAAGCATACAGATTTTTACGGTATCTGGTAAATTGGTAAAAACACTCGAAACCATTGTTAAATGCGAAGGTTTTAGATCAGAGCAAATTACCTGGGATGGGTTGGATGATTTTGGTGATAGAATTGGAAGAGGGGTATATGTTTATCGCCTAAAAGTAACTGCCGCAGATGGAACTTGGGCAGACAAATATGAAAAATTAGTAGTTTTGAAATAACTTATGCCTCAATTAAGTTTAATTTATAAATTTGCACTCCCTTTATAGATTTTTTGATGAAAAAACATGTTAGGTTTTCCATAGTTTTGTTTGCCACGCTATCAATAGCAGCGCAAATCAAAGCGCAAACCGCCACCACACTCACAGGGCAGGAAGTAAGACTAAATACCATTACCACATCAGTTCCATTTTTATCCATTGGTCCTGACTCAAGGGCAGGAGGAATGGGCGACTGCGGAGCAGCATCTTCCCCCGATGTGAATTCGATGCATTGGAATGCCTCTAAATATGCATTCATGGACCGAAAATTTGGTTTCGCTCTCAATTACACACCATGGTTGCGCAGATTGGTTCCTGACATCAATTTCTCTTACCTTACCGGATACTATAAACTAGACAAAAACCAAGCATTAGCAGGGTCATTAAGATATTTTTCATTAGGTGACATTACCTTCACTGATATCAATGGAAACACCATTGGTCAATTCCGTCCAAATGAATTTTCATTGGACTTTGCTTACAGCAGAAAACTGAGTGATAAATTTTCAACAGCACTCACCTTGAAATATATTTACTCGAACCTAACCAGTAACATCAACGTTGCCGGAGCAAATACAAAACCAGGACAAGCAGTTGCAGCAGATATCAGCGCCTTTTATAAAAGCGATGAGTTTAAACTTGGCACCAAAAAAGGATTCTATAATTTTGGTTTGAATATCTCCAATGTGGGTTCAAAAATATCTTATTCCGAATCTGCTGTAAGAGATTTTATTCCTCAAAACCTAAGAATAGGAAACAACCTAACTATTGAGTTGGATGATTACAACAAAATATCGATGATGGTTGATTTCAACAAACTTCTTGTACCAACTCCCCCAGATATAGCCAGAGACAGTGTAACAGGTGCACCGGTTATTGGAGCTGATGGAAACTATGTATTACGTGCAGGAAAAACAACTAATGTTGGAACAATGCAGGGCATGGTGCAGTCGTTTTATGATGCACCAGATGGCTTGGCAGAGGAGCTGCGTGAAGTAATGTGGGCTTTTGGTTTTGAGTACTGGTATGACAATTTATTTGCCTTTAGAACAGGATATTTCCATGAAGCTGCATCTAAAGGAAACCGACAGTATTTCAATATTGGTGCCGGTTTGCGCTACAACGTATTTGGAATTGACTTCGCTTATTTAATCCCCACCGTGCAGCAAAATCCATTACAAAACACGCTGCGCTTTACACTTACATTCAATTTTGAGTCATCTCAAGGTGGAGGTGTAAAATCAGCCCCAGCTAACTAATGCAGCCCTATAGAATAGGATTTGGCTTTGATGTTCATCAGCTAAAAGACGGACATCCTTTTTGGCTTGCTGGTATTCAAGTCCCTCACTTTCAAGGAGCTTTTGGACATTCCGATGCAGATGTTGTAATACATGCTATTTGCGATGCGCTTTTAGGTGCTGCTGCCCTTGGCGACATAGGTAAACATTTTCCGGATACCGATATGAACTTCAAAGGCATTGACAGTAAAATTCTTCTTAAACAAGTGGTAGAATTATTGCATAAGAGTGGTTATGGTATTGGCAATATTGATGTTACATTGGTTTTGGAAAAGCCAAAAATAAAACCCTTTCTTGAGCAAATGAACTCAACTTTGGCAAATGTCATGGGTGTTGAAGTCAATCAAATATCATTGAAAGCCACAACGAATGAAAAAATGGGCTTCGTTGGTCGTGAAGAAGGTGTGGCAGCCCACGCTGTAGCGCTCATTTGCAAAACAAACTGAGCCATTCCCCTTAACTTTTAATTCAGGTTAAGTTTTCAAAAATGATTTAACCAAAATTGTGTAGTTGAAACCTATCCAACTGCATACTTTGGGCAGAAAAGTAAAGATCAGATTTCTTTTACAAAAATAACTCTGTAATACCTATTATCAACAGTAATATTTTGAGCAGCAAATAAGGATTTGTAAACCTAAGTATCATATACTTAAAAGTATTTCTATTGAAAAGGATTCTGTGAAGAGGTTTGTTGCCTATGAAGTAAATCTGTTGTTTTTTACTATTGAAGAAGTGTGTGGAATTTATCATAACCTTCTTATTGATTTGCATGCAAAAATATGTTTACTTCTTAACTCGTTGTTTAATTGAATGTTAAGGATTTGTTTTTAATAACAATATAGATTATAGCGTAATAAAAAAGGAATGGCCAAAGTTTATTTTAACCCAGATTACACATTAAACCCGAATTCCAATAATGCGTTTGCATTAGAAATAAATAGCTAACATGTTTCATTTTAGTGTGGTGTTTAAAAAAATGATGTTGGCCTTGTGAAAATGGC
>JBILUU010000427.1:0-2544 GCA_044370815.1 Bacteroidia bacterium | reverse complement strand
ATTATGTTTTACTAAACAACACAAATATAACAAAGTCTTTAATTTTTTTATTAGGTTTGTGTTGCATGTCCGCCAACAATAAAGTTTTACTATTCAATCCCCGCAGTGCAAATTCAAAGTTTCGCCTGCCTAATTCATTGCTCGCTGTTGCAGCTGCTATCGATCAAAAATTTGAATGGGTAATTGTTGATGGCAATCGTGAAGTAAATCCTGAAGCAACAATTCTGAATTATTTAAATACTGGCGATTTTAATTTTTTTGGGTTAACGGTCATGCCTGGACCTCAACTTAAACAAGCTATTCCAATTTCAAAAAAAGCCAAACTACTTTTCCCAGATCTTACCATTATTTGGGGCGGTTACTTTGCGAGCAATCAGCCCGAAACAGTACTAAATAGTGGATTTGTAGACTTTGTAATCAATGGTATGGGCGATGTGGCTTTCCCTCAATTATTAGATTTAATTACAAATTCAGGGAAGCAATTTTACAATACCATTCCAGCACATCAAGTGCCACATAATTTAATTTACAAGCACCAAAATGACCTTGTTTTTACGCAAAAAGATGGAATTTACAACCCCGATGAATTACCCGATTTTCCTTATGAGAAGCTACATCAACTGTATGATATTCCCCGATATCTTGGAAAAACATATTTAGGAAATAAAACCATTGCTTATCACAGTAGTTTCGGCTGTCCTTTTACTTGCTCTTTTTGTGCTGTTGTGCCAATATATAATGCCCGTTGGAAAGGTAAGTCAGCACAAAATATCTATCGCGAAATCAAATTTCTAAAAGATACTTATGGTGGCGATAGTATTGAATTTCATGATAATAATTTTTTTGTGTCGGAGAAAAGAACTGTTGAATTTGCAAAGTTGATGATGCATGAAAACATGATTTGGTGGGGCGAGGGACGTATAGATACTATTGATAAATATAGCGATGAGTCATTGGCGATCATACGAAAATCGGGATGTAAAATGATTTTTTTTGGTGCTGAAACAGGAAATGATGAGATGTTGAAACAAATGGACAAGGGTGGCACTCAGTCGGCTGCGCAAATAAAAAAGTTTGCTGCGCGTATGGCCCAATTTGATATCATCCCTGAGTATTCTTTTGTGCTTGGCACCCCTGCAGACACTCCTGAAAAGGTAATGGAACAAATTGATAAAGACATTGCCTTTATTAGAGAAATTAAAGCTATAAATCCGGCCACAGAGATTATCATATACGTATATAGCCCAGTTCCCACTAAGGGTTCAGAACTTTATGAAAAAGTGTTGTCAACGGGTTTCCGCTTCCCCGAAAAATTAGAAGATTGGATTAATGCCGACTGGGAAAATTTTGATCTGCGAAAAAATCCCCTTACGCCTTGGCTTACTCCGAAAATGGTTGATAAAATTAAAAACTTTGAGACGGTGCTTAATGGCTATTATCCTACGGTAACAGATATTAAAATTACGCCCTTGCAGAAAAAAACAATGCGGTTGTTTTCAGCGTTGAGATATCATCGCAAATACTATCATTATCCTTATGAAATTAAGGCCTTACAAAAGGTATGGTTAAAGTATCGCCAACCAGAACAGCAGGGGTTTTAAAAGGTTTCTACCTTACCCTATTAGTTATGGTATATCCATTGTGCAGGATTAAGCAAAACTGAACCCTTCCAAATTTCAAAGTGCATTTCGCTTCTCTCTTCCTCGCCATCTAATACTACCCCAATTTGTTGCTTTGTTTTTACCTTATCTCCTTTACCAACATTTACTGAAGAAAGATTGGAGTATACAGTCAAATATTCACCATGTCGGATAATGACTGCTTTACCTGCTCCCGGAATGCTAATTACACCGCTAACTATACCATCAAAAACTGCCCTTGTTGAGGCCGACTGTTTGGTACTTATATCAATCCCATTATTTTTAACTTTAATTCCTTTTAAAACAGGGTGATCATGTTCTCCAAAGCTACTGCTAATAATGCCTTCGGCAACCGGCCAAGGTAGTTTAGATTTATTGGCTGCAAAACTGTTAGATAATTTTTGTGCCTCAGGAGTAAGTTTCAGCTCTACCACTTCTGACGAAGCTTCTTCTTCACTTTCAATCACCTCCGGCTTTGATGCCTTTGAGGCGGTTGCAGACTTGTTTTCACTCTTAGCAGCAGCTGCAGCCGCTTCCTTTTCTTTTTTCTTTTTGGCTCTCGCAGCCTCACGCGCTTCCTCGCGTGCCTTTTTGAGCTCGTCATCAATAATTTTTTTGATGGCTGCATTTAATTTATTGGCATCAGACTGCTTCTTAATAAGTTCTTTTTTTAGTTGTTTCTCTTTGGTTTGCAGCTGTGTCAATACTTTTTCTTTCTCCTTTTTCTCTTTAGTCAGCATTTGCTTTTCCTCTTCTTCGGTTAACAGGAGTTTATTTTTATCCTCTTTTTTAACCTGCAATTGTTGATTTTGATCATATATTTTTTTCCTGGTACTGTCGATGAGTGCCGCTTGATTTTTTCTGTAATCACTATATTGCTGAAAGTATTTTAGTCTTTTAAAAG
>JBILUU010000426.1:0-2549 GCA_044370815.1 Bacteroidia bacterium | reverse complement strand
AAATTATCAACTAAAAAAGAAATAATATGAAAAATTGGTTTATTACACTATTGCTTTTATTTGCTTTGAAAAATACCACTTCAGGGCAATATGTTAACATACCAGATAATAATTTCGCTTCATATCTTACGAATTTGTACCCA
This sequence comes from Bacteroidia bacterium, assembly GCA_044370815.1. Taxonomy (GTDB): domain Bacteria; phylum Bacteroidota; class Bacteroidia; order UBA4408; family UBA4408; genus CAIKXD01. Next base: position 2,406 of record JBILUU010000426.1, on the reverse strand, counting down.
AACTGCATGAATGGGAATCAGTTGGACACAACATGTGTTGATATTTTGAATGAAGAAACACTTATTATAAATATATCCTCCATTTATGATCTAACAGGTATTCAATATTTTGTTAACCTAAAGACCTTTGAATGTGATCAATGTTTTTTTTTAGACAGCCTCCCGACATTTCCGAATACAATGGAGTCTATTACCTGCGAATATTGTCCATTATACAGTTTGCCTATACTCCCAGACTCTCTAAAAACTCTTAATTGCAGTCATAATCAAATCAGTGCTCTACCTCTATTACCCCCAACTTTAGTAACTTTAAATTGCAGTTACAATTTAATCAGCGCTCTTTCGCAATTACCTCCAACATTAGAAACATTAGATTGTAGTAGCAATCAAATCGCAATCTTACCTTCAATTCCAAATTCTTTAACCAACTTAAATTGCTCTTATAATTTCCTTACCAGTCTGACTAATCTACCGAATTCCCTTGTAACCTTGATGTTTGATTATAATCAAATAACAAGTTTACCGCAATGGCCGAATTCTCTTGAAGTTCTATATTGTAGAAATAACCAAATTAGTAATCTTCCTGTATTACCTATAAATTTAAAAAAATTATTCTGCGCTAATAATCAATTAAATTCGATACCATCATTACCAGGCAACTTGGAGTATCTTGTTTGTGAGAATAATCAATTAACCAGTTTACCTGAGTTACCAAATTTTTTATTAGGTCTAAATATCCAATTCAACAACATATATTGTTTAACAAATCTTCCACAGGTGTTTTATTATGGAGTTATAACGAATAATCCACTCACATGCGTACCCAACCAAACCAACTATAGTTTAGGATTACCATTATGCATGGATAACGACCCGGTTAACAACCCAAACTACTGCAGCGGTGTAGCAAACATTACAGGCCATATATATAAAGATTTAGACAATAATTGTGCCTATGCCAATACCGATTGGCCTACTGAAAACATTCCTGTAAAAGTTTATAATAGCCAAAATAATCTATTAGCTATGAGTTATACCGTAAATGGAGCTTATAGTTTTACACTTTTACAACCAGATACTTTTGTAGTGAAAATAGATGATGTAGCTTTACCTTTTTCAATGGATTGTGGGCAGGCAAACAATCAAAGTGTAGCATTGGATTCTGCTAATCAAACTATCCAAAACATTAATTTTCCTGTTGTTTGCGATACTGCTCATGATATTAAGGTTAATTCAGTGAATAGCCAAGGGTGGGTTTTTCCGGGGCAACAACATACTCTGAACACAAATATCACTAACAATATTAATTGGTATAACTTAAATTGTAATTCAATAAATTATTCAGGAACAGTTGCTATTGATATTAATGGCCCAATTACCTATGTTTCACCTGCAAACAACGCCTTAACACCAACAGTAAACGGTAACACCTTTACCTACAATATCACAGATTTCAACACCTTAACACCACAATCATTTGGATTGCAATTCCTCACTGACACTACCGCACAAGCCAATGATCAAATATGCGTTCATGTAGAAATTAACCCAACACCCCTAGATGCAGATACCACCAACAATGTATATGATTTTTGCTACCAAGTGGTTAACTCCTATGATCCCAACATGAAAGAAGTATATCCTGTAAATGTATTACCAGGTTATGATGATTGGTTTACTTACACCATTCACTTTCAAAACACTGGAAATGCGCCTGCTTTTAATATTCGTTTAAGAGATACTTTAGATGCTAATTTAGATATCAATACTTTTGAAATACGCGGCTATTCGCATCCTGCTATTGTTTCCATCAATGGAAATAATTTAACCGTAAGATTCAACAACATTATGTTACCAGATAGCACAACAGATTATGAAGGCAGCATGGGTTATTTTCAATACCGCATCAAACCTTTACCCAACTTGCCTTTGGGCACGCAAATAGAAAATACTGCTTATATTTATTTTGATTATAATGCACCAATAATTACCAATACAACGCAGAATAATTTTCAATTGGTTACCGATGTAAAAAGCATTGATGCAAAGGAAAGCAACTTTGTTATTTACCCCAATCCAAGCGCAGGAATTTACTTTATCAAAGACAGCCGAAATATACAAACCGTAGAAGTATTTAACATGATGGGTGAATTGATTTTAAGCCAAGGAAACGCGAAACAAATTAATTTAAGTGACAATGCTAAAGGTATTTATGTAGCTAGGATTAATGGTGCTCATGTGACTAAGTTGATAAAGGAGTAATTTATAGATGCTAGAATTGTGTTGCGCAGCATGCTCACCCTAGAGTTAATCCAGAAGTAGCTAACCCTAATCGGGAACAAATGTCTTTGAATGTTGATAAACAAATTCAGGCGAAATATCATATTCACATGAAAAAGGCAAGCC
>JBILUU010000075.1:0-9799 GCA_044370815.1 Bacteroidia bacterium | reverse complement strand
TTTTCGTTTCTTTCGTCAACAAGGCCGCGAATATCGTAATTATTTAGTAATTCTAAAACTTTTTTTGCATAATCGTTATACTTTTCGCTAATTGGTAAAACACTTACCTGCTCGGGGGAAAGCCAAAGCGGAAACTTACCAGCACAATGTTCAATCAAAACAGCAACAAAGCGCTCCAAAGAGCCAAAAGGAGCCCTGTGAATCATCACCGGACGATGTTTCTGATTGTCGCTACCGGTATATTCTAGCTCAAAGCGCTCTGGTAAGTTGTAATCCACTTGAATAGTTCCTAATTGCCATTTACGGCCAATCGCATCCCTCACCATGAAGTCGAGTTTTGGCCCGTAAAAGGCCGCTTCACCAAGCTCCACAACGGTATTCAAACCCTTCTCCGCAGCAGATTCTACAATGGCACTTTCGGCCAAAGCCCAATTCTCATCTGAGCCAATGTACTTTGTTTTATTTTCAGGATCTCTCAGTGATATTTGGGCAGTATAATCCTTAAAATCAAGCGCCTTGAATACATACAAAACCAAATCAATCACTTTACAAAACTCTTCCTTTACCTGATCAGGTCTGCAAAATAAATGGGCATCATCCTGGGTAAAACCTCTCACACGGGTTAATCCATGCAATTCACCGGCCTGTTCGTAGCGGTATACTGTTCCAAATTCTGCTAAACGCACTGGTAAATCTTTATATGATTTTGGCGATGCTTTATAAATTTCGCAATGATGCGGACAATTCATAGGTTTCAGAAAAAACTCTTCACCTTCATGCGGAGTTCTTATAGGCTGAAAAGAATCGGCACCATACTTCTCATAGTGCCCCGAGGTAACATATAAATTTTTATTTCCAATGTGGGGTGTTACTACCGGCTGATAGCCTGCCTTTATCTGTGCTTTCTTTAAAAAATTCTCCAATCGTTCGCGCAATGCGGCACCCTTAGGCAACCACAAAGGTAAGCCCATGCCAACCTTTTCCGAAAAAGTAAACAACTCGAGCTCCTTACCCAACTTGCGGTGATCGCGCTTTTTGGCCTCTTCAAGCATCGTCAAGTAATCGGTCAAATCTTTAGCTTTGGTGAAAGTAATGCCATAAATACGCGTTAGCTGTTTGTTTTTCTCATCACCGCGCCAATAGGCGCCTGCAACGTTAGTCAACTTTATGGCTTTAATAAAACCCGTGTCCGGAATATGCGGACCACGACATAAATCAGTAAACTCTCCCTGTGTGTAAAAAGTTATTTTACCATCCTCCAAATCCTTCAATAAATCAAGTTTATACTCATCTTGCTTCTCGGTAAAATAAGCAATAGCATCAGCCTTCGAAACCTCTTTACGCACATAAGCGCTGCCACGCTTAGCCAACTCAGCCATCTTGTCTTCAATCGCTTTCAAATCATCAAGGCCAATTGTTTTACCACCCAAGTCAATGTCGTAATAAAAACCATGCTCCACAGCTGGTCCAATCCCAAACTTAGTACCCGGATAGAGCGCTTCAATAGCTTCAGCCATCAAGTGAGCTGATGAATGCCATAACGTTGCTTTTCCATCTGTATCCTCTGCCTTTAGCAGCACCAAAGAAGAATTGGTATGTATAGCGCGTGTAGCATCCCAAACCTCACCATTTACCTTGGCTGCAATCACCTGCCTTGCCAAACCTTCACTAATACTCTTAGCAATATCTAGCGCGGTAACACCCGCTTCATACTCCCGCACCGAACCATCGGGTAAAGTAATATTAATCATATCTTTTTGTAAAATCTTAAATGAACCGCGAAAATACTAAATTTCAAGCTAATAAAAAGGAATTGCCATAAATATTCATGACAACCAAAATTTATGTGAGGGTGCCATATCTCGCATAACAAACTTGAGCTATCACTAATTTCACATTGGTAGAACTTAGCGTTTGCACATATCACAGCCACTAAAAAAACACACAGGAGGTAATTTTAAAATGATATCATTGTGGGCGCAACCCCTCTCTACCGATCGGGGTCAGGCCATCCGCTGTATCTTTTTTGCTGCGTACAACCCTTCACACAAAAAAAGGATGCCGCTCCTGTCCTTTGCGCGTGCTTTCGCTGTAAATCAAATTGGTAATTGCAAGGTGTAAGTTTACTAACCTTGCATCCTGCTCAGGTACTTATCCATTTCTTTAATCTGCTTCACCACCTCTTCCGATTTTGGTTTGGCCGCCTTGGCTTTGTTAAAGAAATCCTTAGCTGCCTTCATTTCCCTTCTGCGCAGGTATATTTGCGACATCGCTAAATAGGCCATTGCCTGACTATCCTTGTCTGGCAAACCACCTCTGATAGCAGCCTTCACATACTTTTCACCTTCTTTAAAGTCATTGCGTTGCAAGGCCATCATACCCATCTGCAAGTTATTGGCTGCATCCATTTCTGAGGTAACGCCACCAAGCGAAACACTTTTCTTCAAATTCTTTTCGGCCGAACTAAAATTTTGCTGTGCCATATCCATATTGGCTTTCAAAGTATAGTAGCTGCTTCTTATGGGTTTTATTAATAAATTAGGGAACCAAATAGAATTTAATATCTTGTTAACTTCCTCAATGTTTCCCTCTTCAATGGGCTTTTGTAAAAGTCTGATAGGACCAATTAAAAAATGCGAAAGGAGTGCAATAAAGGCTAAAAAATAAAGCAATACGGCAGTCCAAATATCCACCGTAAAATTGGCTACAACACCCAAAACTATGGCAAGCAAACCTAGCCAAAAACGATACCTGATGATAAAATTGTAAAACTTCATAAATGATTTGTTCGATATAAATTAATGCTGATGATTATTACTTGGCAAATGCCTTTTTTCCTTCTTCTAAAAATGCGATAAACTTGTCGATATTCGGGTCATAACCTGTTGGTTTGTTCAACATTTGTTCATTGGCGTCAAGCAATACATAGTACGGCTGAGAGTTAGTGCCAAATCTTACGGTTTGCATATCACTCCATTTGTTACCAATTGTTTTTACCTTGTTACCAGTGGTTTTACTGATGTACTTCTCTGCCTCGGGCAGTGCCGTTTTATCGTCTACATAAAGCGACACAAGTACATAGTCGTTTTTAAGGCGTTCAAGTACGCGCGGATCAACCCACACATTGTCTTCCATTTTCCTGCAATTTACACAACTCCAACCCGTAAAATCAACCATCAGTGGTTTCTTTACCTCACGGGCATATGCAAGTGCCAAATTGTAGTCATGAAAACAATTTAAGTTATGCGGACAATGCTCAGGGTCTGTTCCTGGTATTATTTTTTCACCTGAAGCCGATGCTTCCCCATTACCAAGCGACCAACCTTCGTTGTAAAATGTGGGTGGCGGAAATCCGCTGATAATTTTTAACGGGGCGCCAAACATGCCTGGTATTAAATATACTACAAAGCTAAAAACAATAATGGCAAACATAATACGTGGAATGCTAATATATTTGGTATCACTGTCATGAGAAAACTTAAGCTTACCCAATAAATAAAAACCAAGTAAGCTGAAAATAACAATCCATAGGGCAATAAATACCTCGCGAGTAAGAATTCCCCAGTGATAGGCAAGGTCAACATTTGATAAGAATTTGAGAGCTAAGGCCAATTCCAACAATCCTAAAACAACCTTTACAGAATTTAGCCATCCACCTGATTTTGGTAATGAATTCAACCAACCTGGGAAGGCAGCAAACAACCCAAACGGTAGGGCAAGTGCCGATGAAAAGCCAATCATTCCAATGGTTGGATTAATAACATTACCACCAACTGCCGCCTGCACCAAAAGCGTTCCAATGATTGGACCGGTGCATGAGAAGGAAACAAGCGAAAGCGTAAATGCCATAAAGAAAATACCAATCAAACCGCCTTTCTCACTGGCAGAGTCAGCTTTATTGACCCAACTGCTTGGCAGTGTAATTTCAAATGCGCCTAAAAATGAAGTTGCAAACACTAAGAAAATAATGAAAAAGGCCAAGTTAACAATGGCGTTGCTCGCCATAGCATTTAAGGCATCGGGCCCCAAGGAGAGGGTGATTAGCATACCCAACGATACATAAATGGCAATGATTGATAAACCATAAATTAATGCGTTCATCAAACCCTTTTTTCTGTTTTGGCTGCTTTTGGTAAAAAAACTTACGGTAAGTGGTATCATTGGAAAAACGCATGGGGTAAGCAGTGCAAGTAGCCCTCCTAAAAATCCGGCCACAAAAATGGCCCATGCTCCTTTATTTTGCTCCTTTTGCTCAGTGTCTGCCTTAACAATATCCATTGGTGTATTGCCACCTTGTGCAGACTCGGTATTTACTGCGCTGTCACTGATAGAGCTATCATTAACAAGATCATTTATAGCTGCGCTATCTTGTTCAGCAACATCATTTTTTTTTTCTGACTGATCTGATGTTTTCTGCGATGAATTGGCAGGTATTTTAAATTCGAAATCGATATCCTCCGGTGGTAAACACATCTTATCGTTACAAACCATAAAGTTTAAATATCCCTTGATTACAAAGGCCTTATCATTAAGAATCTTTATTTTTTGCTTGAAAACAGCTTCATTGGCAAAAAACTTCAATTTCATCTCAAAATTTGGATCGTATTCTTCTAATGGTTTTCCTTCGGCTACCTTGCCTACAGGGCTGAAATCCTTGCTTTTGTCAAAATTGAATGAGGTGGCAACCGGACCATCGCTACTTTCTAAAAACTGAGAGTAAACGTGAAAGCCCTGATCTATCTTTGCTTTAAAAATAAGTTCTGTTTCACCGTTATTAATTGGCCCCAAGCTAAAACTCCATTTTACGGGCTTTAGTATTTGAGCGCTAGCAACATTAATGCAAAAAAACAACAATAATGTTTTGAGTAATCTCACAGAAAAAAAATGATTCATCATACCGCTTAAATTGATACAGGCAACAAACCTAATGGTTTTGCCGAAATAATGAACCAATAATCGATTAAAATTTGCTAAACAAAGGTTTAGTTGGTCTCTAATATTTTGAGTAACTCATCTAATTTCGGAGTTAAGATAATCTCTGTTCTTCTATTTTTCTTTCTCGCTTGAGCGGTATTTTCTATATCAATAGGGAAAAACTCTCCATGTCCTGCTGCTGTCAATCGCTTTGGGTCAACAGTGCTATTAGCAGTTATGAGTTTAACAATTGAGGTTGCACGTAAAACGCTGAGGTCCCAATTATCTTTAATACCACCAACAGAATTTGAAAAAGGTACATTGTCCGTATGACCTTCAACTAAAATATTGATATCTTGGTTTTGCTCGAGCACCTTAGCAAGACTTTTAATAGCTTCCGCCCCTTTGGCATCCACATTGATACTGCCGCTTGCAAATAATAATTTCTCTTCCAAGGAAACATAAACTTTTCCGTTTTTTTGCTCCACGGTTAAACCATTATTCTGAAAACCCAATAAGGCATCAGTAACCTTATTTTTCAATGCTTTTACTGTGGAATCTTTTCTGGCTAAAATATTTTGCAGCTCGGTTAACTTGGCCTCTCTTATTTTGAGTGCTTCTTGCGCATCTTTCAATTCGTTGTTCAATTTGTCAAGATTAGCTCTTTTAGTTTCAAGTTCAGCTTTTGCAACCTTTAGGGCATCTTGTTCACGCTGCAATTGTTCTTGTGCTAACTGATAGTTGGTAACAAGCATCTTATTTTCGTTGGCATTACCTTCTAATAATTCTTTATTTTTTGAAATCAGTAAGTCGTAGGTTTGATTCAACTTGTCATAATTTTTTGTCATCAAGCGCATGGAGTTTCCCATCACCATAGTGTCATTTTGCAGATTGCTCACCTTTCGCTTGAGCACCTGCACATCATTCTCACACTCGGTAAGTTTAGTAGCGCAATTCAGGGTGCCTGCCTTCAATTCTGCCAATTCTTGAGCACATTTCTTTTCCTTTTCTTTCAATTCTTCAAACTGTCGAGCAGGAACACATGATGTAAAGTACACCGCAAAAACACCTGCTAAAACAAATAAAATATTTTTTTTCATATGACTTCTCATTAAGTTAGTTCATTTGCGATAATAAGGCAATTACAGGCCATATAATCACTTCTAAAATCGTACATCAAAAGTATACATTGATAAAGTTTTAAAGTGCTTGCAATTTCATTTTTAATAACAATACAATGTGTATAGCATGTGAGCGAGTTTTACATGACTTGTAAAATTTGTTAATGGTGTAACGTTATATTTCAAACATCGTTAGGTAACAATGTAGCCTCAAAAAGGATTGTTACATAAGCCTGCCTTAATTATAATTTAAACATGTGGCTACTAACATTTATGTGTTTATAATTAAAGGCTTTTAACACATCAGCAGCTATAAAGTAAAACTACTTTAGCAAACACTAATATTTACAATAAATATGTTGTTATCACTGATTTTGCAAATTACACAGGGAGTGGCTGATTCTGCTGTCTCTGTTCCTGTAGAGGCTCCAATACAGCCGGCACAAGACACACTTTCACTGTTGGATTTATTGCTGAAAGGCGGATACATTATGATTCCTATCGGCTTGTTGTCTATCATCAGTATTTATGTGCTGATAGATAAGTTTATTACCATCCGCAGGGCAGGAGCAGTGTCTAAAGACTTCATGAATAATGTGAAAGATCAGATCAAAAAAGGTAATTTGGAAGGAGCCAGAAGTATATGTAAAAGCAGTCCTTCGGCAGTATCTGCAGTGGTTGAAAAAGGTATTACCAGAATAGGTAAGCCTATCAAGGAAATTGAAAGTGCAATGGAAGGAGTTGGTAAATTAGAGGTAGCCAAAATGGAAAAAAATATCAGTATACTTGGAATTGTGGCTGGTATTGCACCAATGTTCGGATTTATTGGAACTATTTCTGGGGTAATTAAAATATTTTACAACATTTCATTGGCGGATAACATCAGTATAGGACTCATTTCAGGAGGACTTTACGAAAAAATGATAACCAGCGCAGCGGGGCTTGTGGTAGGTGTTTTCTCCTTTGTGAGTTATCATTATCTAAACCTAATGATAGATCGAACCATCTACAAAATTGAGGCAAGTTCTATCGACTTTATTGATGTTCTTCAAGACCCTCAATCATGAACCTGAAAAGACATAGAAAAAGATTTGAGGCAGAGGTAGGTGCTTCAAGTATGAGCGACATCATGTTTTTCCTCATGCTTTTTTTCCTCATCGTTTCTACTCTGGTTAATCCAAGTGTAATCAAGTTGATGTTGCCAAAAGCCAGTTCTGCTCAATCTTTCAGCAAAAAATCATTTTCATTGGAGGTGTCGCTTGATAAGCAATACTCGCTTGATGGGCAGCGCATCACCTTTGAAGAAATAGAACCAAAGCTTACCGTAGCTGTAGCAGGTATTGATGAACCAACGGTGGTACTTCGTATTGATAATGGTTTAAGTGTGCAAGATTTAGTAGATGTATTGGCCATAGGGAATAAGCTCAAGGTGAAAATGATTATGGCAACTCAGGCACCTAAATAGTATAGTGTAAGTATGGAATTTTAATTCATTTGGCATCAAGTATTAAAAAAGCACATGATGACTAATCAAGAAAACGGGAACAATAAAATTTTAGCACTAACAGGGACACTCTTGTTTCATGGGATGCTTTTCTTATTATTTGTTTTCATTGTATTCAAAACACCTATACCTCCTTTCCCCGAAACAGGAGGTAACGGAATTGAGGTTAACTTTGGTGATTCCGAGGATGGAATGGGAGAAATACAACCCGAGAATTTAACCGATGCATCATCAACCCCAAGCACAGCCGAAGAGGTGGCAGATCCACCCATTGAAATTTCAACACCAGTGCGCCCATCGGCAAGGCCAATATTAACGCAAGAAATAGAGGAAGCACCTACAGAAACAAAGGTAGAACCAACCGAAAATAACAATACTGCTGCCATCACTGAGCCTTTAAAGGAACAACGAAAGGCCAATGCAAAAGCACTATATAAAGGCACTAATAAGAGTGGGGGCAATACGGCACAGGGCGAAGGTGAAACAAATAAACCAGGTGACCAAGGCGTTAAAGATGGTAGCAAAGACTCTAAGTATCACGGGCCGGGTGGAGGAAGCGGAACAGCCCCTGGCAATGGTACCAATGGCCCAGGCGGTGACGGAAATGGTGGACCTAGATATTCTCTAACTAATAGAAAAGCAAACAGCTTGCCAGTTCCAAGGGCTGCTTTTCAGGAAGAAGGTAAAGTGGTAGTAGAAATAACTGTTGACAATAATGGTAATGTTATCAATGCAAAACCGGGTGTGAAGGGATCAACAACATCAAACCCTAATTTACTGGATATTGCCCGCAGAGCAGCCATGTCAGCTAAATTCAATCCATCTTCTGACGCGCCCGAGGAGCAAAAAGGAACCATCACCTACAACTTCATTCTCAAGTAAGCTAATACATGTCATTTGTTTATCGCGATGCGCTGAATTATATGTATCAGCATTTGCCCATGTTTCAGCGTATTGGCAGCGCAGCCTATAAGGCCAATCTTGATAACACAATCGCCATTTGCAATGCCCTGAACAATCCTCAGAATTACTTCCCATCAGTTCATATTGCCGGAACCAATGGTAAAGGTTCAACCAGTCATATGCTTGCTGCTGCTTTTCAATCGGCCGGATACAAAACCGGCTTATACACTTCCCCGCATTTGAAAGATTTCCGAGAGCGCATCAAGGTAAATGGTAAAATGATATCAAAAAAGTACGTAGCACAGTTTATAGAACTACACCAATCATTTTTCAATGAGATCAATCCTTCTTTCTTTGAGATGACTGTGGGTATGGCATTTCAATACTTCAAGGATAAAAAGGTTGACGTGGCAATTATAGAAACCGGCTTGGGTGGTAGACTAGATAGTACCAATGTCATCAATCCTGTTGTATCGGTAATCACAAATATAAGCTATGACCATATGGCTTTGTTGGGAAATACCTTACCGCTCATTGCAAAAGAAAAGGCGGGTATTATCAAATCTCATATACCTGTAGTCATTGGCGAAAGCCAACCCGAAGTAAAAATGGTGTTTACAGAAATGGCTAAAAAATTCAATGCTCCTATTTACTTTGCCGATAAGCACTATAAGGTGATAGCAAACCCTTTGAGTGATGTGATGCAGGTTTATCAACACAAAACCATATATTTTAAAAGTATTAAACCGCAATTGCAAGGTATTTATCAGTTGAAAAATATTGCTACTGTACTGCAAACAATTGAGGTTATTAATAGTAATGGATTTAAAATAAATAAGCATCATGCGAAAGCCGGAATAAAGCATGTTGTAGATTTAACAGGACTTTCAGGAAGGTGGCAGGTCTTAAGCAAAAAACCGTTTTGCATTGCCGACAGTGGTCATAATGAGGCAGGAATAAAGTTTGTGCTGCAACAATTAAAACAAACACCTCATCATCAATTACATTTTGTTTTGGGCATGGTCAATGACAAGGACATTACCAAAATTCTGCGCATGCTCCCTAAAAGTGCAATCTACTATTTCTGTAAAGCTAATATACCGCGCGGACTTCAAGTGACTGAACTTTCTAGGATGGCGTCAGAGGCAGGTTTAAAAGGGAAAACATATAAAAGTGTTCGGGCGGCCTACAACGCGGCTAAAAAAGCGGCAGTCATTAATGATTTGGTATTCATTGGAGGGTCTACTTTCACGGTGGCTGAAGTTGTATAAACCCGAATTAATCAATAGAGGTTACGAATGTAACGTACTAGTGATTTTATTAGGGCAATCCCGCTTAGCAGGTGTTTTCAATCCAT
>JBILUU010000425.1:0-2553 GCA_044370815.1 Bacteroidia bacterium | reverse complement strand
ATGCCTTCCAAATCGGCAACGTTTGTTTTAAAATCTTTTATTTTAAGTTGTATAAAAGTAGCATCAACATCGGGCAATCCCGACATTTTAATATCGCCTCGTAAGCGCGAGTTTTTTCCAAATTTAATGTCCATGTCTGTACCTCTCAGATTGGCAACAGGCCCTTTTATTTTGCCATCAAATACAATATACTTATTGATGCCTTCGAGCTCGCTCGTGAAGTAGGAGATGTCACCAAAATTGAGTTTCGTGTCATCAAAATCACCACGCATGTATACCTTTTCTTCAAAATCATTGTAGTCATCCCATGAGGTCGTTTCAAAGTGTAAGTCTCCTTTTACTTGGCTTTTGTTAGTAATCAACTTAAGCTCCCGGCAAATCATTTCTTTGGATGAAATCTTAAAGTCGGTCGACATCTTGTAAACCTGAAATCCACTTCTGTCTCTAAAGCTCAAATGCTTGATGAAGGCGTTGATGGTATCGTTAATAATTTTTATTGAAGAAAAGTTACCGTTCACTTTTTTCAAATGGATATGATCGAAGTTTACACCATAGAAATGACTCGTGTCGGCCTGATAATCATAAGAAAAATCAACATTTTTTAATACCAGTCGCTCACTGAATAGTTTGAAGGGCTTTTTATTTTTGGTTACAGTAGTGTCGCCACTATCAAATGCATCAATGATGAATTGAATATTGAGGTCTTTTTCATTTTTATACTGCACAAGATTAAATCTGCATTCTTCGAGGAAAACAGCTTTAAGGTTCACAATATTTTTTTTGAATAAAATATTACGAATATCCACTTTTAATTTTCCTGCATAAAGCAGTGTGTCTTTGTGCAGGTCTTCGACATAAATTCCTTCTAATACCACCTTCGAAAAAAATTCAATATCAACTCCATTTATTCTTGCAGTAGTTTTAAGTTTTTCTGAAAGATAGCCTGTAACTTTGCTAACCAAATAGGTTTGTACCGAAGGGCTTCTGAGTAAAGCATATGATAGCAATATCAAAAGCAGCAGCGAACTTACTGTTATCAGTGTGATATTTCTAATTCTTTTCAGCAATGCATATTGGTTAAAACGTCAAAAATACATAATATAGCTTACTATTAGATAATTACTGTCATGTAAAGACCAATTCAAATATTGTTTGCATTTTTGTCTTGTCAATGAATCAAAAACCTGTAACTATACTAGCCATTGAATCATCTTGCGATGATACAGCGGCAGCGCTTATTCACAACGGCAAAATCCTTGCCAATATTGTGGCTAATCAGCAAATTCATGAGCAATATGGCGGTGTGGTACCCGAACTTGCTTCCAGAGCGCACCAACAAAATATCATACCCGTTGTGCATCAGGCATTAGAAAGAGCAAAAGTGAGCATTGATCAAATTGATGCGATTGCCTACACAAGAGGCCCTGGATTATTGGGATCTTTACTTGTTGGTGCATCATTTGCTAAAGGATTATCGCTTGCAATCAATAAGCCCTTGATAGATGTACATCACATGCAGGCTCACATCCTGGCTCATTTTATTGATGATGATAAGAAAAAACCTGAATTTCCATTCTTGTGTTTGACGGTATCAGGAGGTCACACTCAAATTGTGTTGTTACACAATTATTTTGAGATGGAAATTTTAGGTGAAACGCTTGATGACGCAGCGGGAGAGGCATTCGATAAGTCGGCCAAAATATTGGGATTGCCTTATCCGGGTGGCCCTATGATAGATCAATTGGCCAAAGGAGGCAATCCGCTTGCCTATCAGTTTCCTAGTCCAAGAATTGAAAAGTTTGATTTCAGTTTTAGTGGTTTGAAAACAGCTATTCTCAACTTTATTAACAAGGAGCAGCAGGCCAATTCCAATTTCACTAATGAGCACTTGAATGATTTGTGTGCCTCTATTCAGCATCGTATTGTATCTATTTTAATTGATAAATTTGAGAAAGCAGCATTACAATACAAGGTAAAACACATTGGCTTGGCGGGTGGTGTTGCTGCCAACAGCGCGCTTAGGCATGCCTTTGTATCCTTAGCAAATAAACACAATATGCTAGCGCATGTGCCTCTGTTTGAATATTGCACAGACAATGCGGCCATGATTGCTATGGTGGGCTATCTTAAATTTAAAATGGGTATTACAGGTACCCAAGCTCAGGTGCCCAGCGCTCGCATGGAATTTGACAGATACAGCGCTTCTCGATAATAGCTAATATAACATCCTTGCGCTCATTTAAATGGGCCCTAATACTACATTTTAGCAATCAAATTTTGGGTTTAACCCCAATTGTGCAGTTGGAATTGAGCGTTTAAAATCAATTATGCACAATAAATAGTCCAATTTTATTGAACTATTTATTGTTACATCGGCATTAGTCCTTGTAAATTTAATAGATAGCTCTGAGCTATTTAACAAATACAAATGGTATCATTTGAAATTATTTTTGCAGTATTATTTTTTTAGTACTCACACCGGCATCGGTATTCAATAAAACATGATAAACACCGGAAGGAAAACGACTCATGTCAATTTCAAAATTGGCTGCA
>JBILUU010000423.1:0-2560 GCA_044370815.1 Bacteroidia bacterium | reverse complement strand
ATTTATCAAATTGAAAAACTATTTCTTTTTGTTGGCTTGCTTCTGACGCTCTTGTGCTTGCTTGGCCATTTCCTCTAATCTTGCTTGGAAGCCCGATTTTTTGGCGGCAGGTTTTTTCTTGTGCTCTTGAATTTTTCTATGAATCTCATCTTCATTCACCAATCGCTTAATGATAGCTTGTTGGGTAAAGGTCATCATATTGGCTAAGAAATAATAATAACTCAATCCGGCTGAGTAATTATTGAATACTCCCAAAAAGATTACAGGCATCAAATACATGATCCATTTCATGCTTTCCATTTGTGCATTTCCGGTAAACTGACTGCTGTTCATGCGGGTATAAAGCAAGGTAGAAATAGTCATCAATAAAGTAAATAAACTCACATGATCGCCATAAAAAGGAATATTGAACGGCAAGTCGTAAATGGAGTCGTAAGTCGATAAATCAGTAGCCCATAAAAAGCTTTTTTGTCTTAGCTCAATAGAGGCCGGGAAAAATCTGAACATGGCAAACAAGATTGGCATTTGCAGCAATACAGGCAAGCATCCACCCAATGGATTTACACCCGCTTTGCGGTATAATTCCATCACCGCTGCCTGCTTTTTCATAGGATCTTCTTTCTCAAATTTAGCATTGATTTCGTCCATTTCGGGCTTCAGTACTTTCATCTTGGCAGTGCTCATATATGCTTTGTAGGTAAGCGGAAGCAACACTATTTTAATAAGCAAGGTGAGTGCCAAAATAATGAGCCCATAACCCCAATTTAAACTATCCAAAAAATTAAACACAGGTATTACAGCAAAGCGATTGATCCAACCGAGGATGCCCCATCCAAGTGGAATTTGTTTTTCAAAGCCCATGTCAAAGGCCTTCAATGTTTGAAAATGATTGGGACCAACATAGTATGAAAAATCGTAGCTCACCAAATTGCCAGCAGTGTAGGGCAATTCGAGGGCTGCTTTAAATTCTTTGGTGTACTTTTTTGAACCGGTTAAACTTTTGGTTTCGAGTTTGCTTTTGTTGAATCCTTGTTTGGCAACAAGCACACTGGTAAAGTATTGTTTTTTGAATCCAACCCAATTTATTTTTTGCTCCAACTGTTCTTCTTGATCTCCTGTTTCGGTAAGATAGTCGGTTTCTTTTTCCTCTTGCAACTGATAATAAATGGTTGATGCATTGGTTTCTCCATCCTTATATTTTTCGGTAGAAAGGGCTCTTTCTCTCCAATCTATGCTAATGCTCTCTTTGTTTGAAACCACATCGGCCAACCCAATCATATTTATTTTAAAGTCAAACAAATAGCTGTTTCCTTTTAAAGTGTATATGTATTCTAAATAACGCTCGGGAGACACATTCATGCGGAGCGAAAAACTTTTACTGCTGTTACCGCTAACCGAAAATGCCTGTTGTTGGGGAGTAAAAAAATAGTCTTGTGTATTTATGTTTTTATTGGCATTGTTAAGCAAAAGCGCAAACGCGGAAGAATCCTTATCGGCAATGGTAAGTGGCAAACTATCGTGTGTAAGATACTTTTTAAGTATCACCGATGTAATTCGACCTCCCTTGTTACTGATATTAATTTTCAATAATTCGTTTTCAAGGGTGTAGGTTTCTTCTTTTCCGGTGGCGGCAGCATAAAAGTCACCGTATTTTCTCTGCAATTCAATATTGAGTAATGAGTCGGTTTGGGCAGAGTCGCTGTATGCTGCTTGTTGTTTGATCACCTCGTTGGCAATAGCTTGCTGTGCTTTGGCTTTTTGAGATGCGTTGGTTACAAGTTCAATAGAATCGCGATACCTCTTTTGAAGTGCAAGTTGCTCCTTGCTTGGGCTATTGTATATACTAAGACCAATCAGCAGGCCGCCAATCAATAATAAACCAATAACTGTATTCTTATCCATAATATAAATTGCTCATTAAAAAAAGAAGGCAAATATAGAATGATTTAAGATTGCGACCTTAATTTTTTTTTAACGATTATACTAATTTAACCCATGTTCCGAATTGGTAGATGTGCAATCGCTGAAATAGCGGTAATTCAACTTATTGAACCAATTGATTGAAAACCCTGGTTTGCATAATAATTCAATAGCCAACGCGCTAAATAGAATTAAAATTTCGGCCTTGTAAAAATGGCTTTAAGGAAAATTAAATGGAAGGCGTTAACTAATTTAAAAGTTGACATGTAGAGATTGAATTGTCATTACTTAAAGGAGGAAAAGAAAAGCTGTTTGAGCGCCAGCGAGTTCTTTTCTTTTAGCCTTTCATTTTATTTTTTAGCCAATTTTCACGCAGCCTTGAATTTTTTGGTTCTTTTTGTTTCAAGACAAAAAGAACAAGAAATTATTCAGGAAAACGTATCCAAGTTTTTGCAATTAAGACACTTGCTAAATCAAATTATAGGTTTCGGCCTTGTGAAAATGGCGTTAAGAAAAATTAAATGGAAGGCGTTAACTAATTTAAAAGTTGACATGTAGAGATTGAATTGTCATTACTTAAAGGAGGAAAAGAAAAGCTGTTTGAGCGCCAGCGAGTTCTTTTCTTTTAGCCTTTCATTTT
>JBILUU010000074.1:0-9863 GCA_044370815.1 Bacteroidia bacterium | reverse complement strand
TACTGTTGAGGTTAATCATTGGTTTTATTTCTTCCTCTGGCTTATCTGATTTGCAAGAAACAAACAAAGTAACTATTACCACAAACAGCAAACTATAACTTCGATATAAATTGATTATTTTCATGATTGATATTGTCCTATTTTATCATCAATAAATAAACTTTTTATACTGTTGCAGTGCAGTTTTAAATTAATAATGATTTCTTCGCTATCTCCTTTTAATGCACTGTTTTTAATGTGCTGTATTAATTGCATTACCTCATCATAGTTACCTTCAATAACTGTTTCAAAAGGACACACCACATATTTTAATCCTGAATTTTTAATGAGTGCAATGGCTTCATCTATAATCTTATATTTATCAATATTGTTACTTAAAGGTAGCAATTGAATTGCTGCATTTATTTTATGATTTTCCATAGTTTGTTTTAAAATTAAATACTAAACCACCCCTGTAATTGATGCCTGGCATTGGACGTGCAGCCAAAACCTGATAGCTGGTGTTTGCTAAATTATTTATTTGAAATTGTAAATCTATACTCACCTTGTTAAAGTTTAATTGATAAGCTAAACTTAAGTTATGCAAAAAATAGGGTTCAAGGTATTGGCTATGATCACTACTGGTATAACGATATCCTGTGTAGGTATGATTTAAAATAAGTGTTGCTTTGCAATAGGTAATACCATAATTTAGTTGTCCTGCGTAGATAGGTATATAAATTAACTGTTTATTCAACGAAGCATCGCTTATTAGCAAGGAGGAACTATTTTCCGAGAGCACATAGCTTGTTTTAAAATTACTAAAAAGCTTTATTTTTTCTTTTTTGAGCTCAAATGAAGTATTTGTTTCCGCGCCTCTACTCCACACTTCCATTAAGTTTTGCGGACTCCAAAAATTACCATTAGGCAACCAAATAATCCAGTTTTCAAGTTTTCTGCTGAAGGTAGTTAATTCAATATTTAAGGTGTATTGATGTGCTCTTTTTGGTAGTATTAACATGATTCCTCCTTCATAGGCATAGCCATTTTCTGGCAACAGTGATGTGTTTCCGCCTTCTTTCCAAAACAAATCATTAATGGTAGGTACCCTGTAAACTCTTGATGCGTTCAGTTTTGATTTTAACCAACGTGTAAAGTAATAGTCGATACCAAGAGTCCATGTTAATGGCACTTGATTAGTATTCACCCATTCTTGACGAATAGTGGCTACTGCAGATAGATTTGATTTCTTATGTAGGTATTGAAAAGAGGAAAATAAAGCCATTTTATTTTGCACAGGATTGTTTTCAATAAAGTCAATACTGCGTGATTCGGCATAAGTATTATTGGCACCTAGTATCCATAAATTGCGACCAATGCTCCTATTCATCAATATTTCATTGATATAGGTTTGCGATTTATTTTCAGATATTTTACTGTATTCTGAGTCTTTATATTTTAGTTGTTCATTGAAATAGGCACTTCTTACATTTAAATTCCACAGCTTATAATAGCGATTGTAACTTGCTGTAAAGCGCATGGCACGGTCTTCTTGAAAGGCATCACTATTTTGTTGAAATAGGGTAGGAGGTATTTCTCGTTTATTTTCTTGTAACCAAATATGTGTTTCAAGTAATTGATTTTCTTTAATTTTAAAATAGTTTTCCTGCATGAGGCTATTCTGCTCAGCCGCTGCATTCGGCAGTTTCTTAATTTCCTTTACTTCACGTGCCAGTGAAAGGTAATCATAATTGTGTAATGATTGGTGATGATAAATTTTTGTGCTATTGCTAAATTTTGAATTGCTAAAGGTAGCGGCAGCTAGCAAGCTTTTTTCATTAAAACTTCCTGCACCTAAAAATAATTTCGCGTTGGTACCCGCATTAAAATTGGCTTGACTTCCTATATGAATAGCTCCCCCAACCGCACCACTTCCCCAAACAGCACTTTTTCCTCCATATTGCAAGGTCATTGTATTAAACAAGCCAGCTGGAATCAAAGATAAATCCATCATACCCGTAACAGGACTTTGTAAATTAAAACCATTCCATAAAATAGCAGTATGATTGGCACTGCCCCCTCTAAAAGAACTACTTGCTAAGCCCGATCCGCCATAACTTTTAATATAAACAGAACTCATTCTGTTGAGTATTTCGGCTGCACTTAAATTTAAGCTATTGGCTAGTATTGTTGAATCGATAGTTTCAAATTTAAGACCATGATGTAAATGAATTACACGTACTTCTGCGCTTATTACAACTTGGTCAATCAAATGCACACTATCTTGCTGTGCCTGGCTTTGAGCAGCTAAACACAAGAAAAATAAAACATAAAAGATAAGCCTTTTAAATTGCATTTCCTTTTTAATTACAGCTAAAATGAATGCAAGAGAAATTTCCCAAGATGGAAAAATAGTCTCATCGCTTTTTCACCGAAAGCCTTGATTTATGGCATGAGGCAGGTCTTCTGACTTGTTTTTAGTTATGCAGCCTTCCCGTTTTATAACAGTGGCAGTAGTGCAAAACTTGTGATTTTCATCACTAAAAACTTACAGCAGCGGGAACTGTTCCTGATTTTCACAAGATTCCCTTTTAATCCGCTTAAAGCGAAACCAAATGCATGGCGAAGGTAATAAATTTATTAGAAAGACTCGGCTTTTTTGTTGAGCATTGCTTCACAAATTAAACTCAACTAATCAGCATGCCATTAAGCTACTTCCTTTGCCATCGCTCGCATCCTGCGAGTGATGATACCTCAAGGCCTCTGGCCTGTATAATCATGATTTGATGAGCGAATTGGTAAATGCTTTAAAAATGTGACTTTTGGATTTCAATTGAAATTGCATTGAATAATGAACAAGAAACAAGGAATTTAAAATAGTGAATGTTGAAGTGTTTTGTTTTGTATTTTAGCATTGAATACCCCACCCGAGCGTAGTTTCCGAACTACGCTCTTTCTATTTGAAATGTTAAAATGAATTCAACAGCTAAATAATTTTTACTATTTTCACGATGTGGCAGATGCGTATCAAATAAAAAACCAAACAGGATTGTACTTCTTAACGCTACAAGTGGTGGGTTGGGGATATATTTATTCAAGCACTAAAAACTTTGTTGGACTTTTAAATTTAATGGAGATTGCAGAGCTTTAGTGGAAAATATAAAAGCAGCGTATTTGCAAACTGCAGCGTAGTTGCAAACTACGCTGAGAAGGGCGAAGGTAATAAATTTATTAGAAAGACTCGGCTTTTTTGTTGAGCATTGCTTCACAAATTAAACTCAACTAATCAGCATGCCATTAAGCTACTTCCTTTGCCATCGCTCGCATCCTGCGAGTGATGATACCTCAAGGCCTCTGGCCTGTATAATCATGATTTGATGAGCGAATTGGTAAATGCTTTAAAAATGTGACTTTTGCACTATAATGATACTTTAAGGCCTTTGGCCTGTTTAAAAGTAATTTGGTTTTTACAAGCTATTAGTGCATTCTCAAATACGGAACATTTTAATTCCTATTTTTTGCTCCAATGTAGTTTGATAATTGTTAGTGGTCGAAGCCCGTTGGGTATAAGCACTCGCGTGACGCGAACATGGGAGGGAGCATTCACCATTCAAACATTCACAATTCACAATTTAAGCATTCACAATTGACCATTCAAACATTCACCATTCAAACATTCACCATTAAAACATTCACAATTGACCATTCAAACATTCACCATTCAAGCATTCACAATTAAAACATTCACAATTCACAATTTAAGCATTCAAACATTCACCATTCACAATTCAAGCATTCACCATTAAAACATTCACAATTCAAACATTCACCATTCACCATTCAAACATTCACCATTCAAGAATTCACAATTCACCATTCAAGCATTCACCATTAAAACATTCACAATTCACAATTCAAGCATTCACCATTAAAACATTCACAATTCACAATTCACAATTCAAACATTCACAATTTAATAATCAATCACCTGCTCTTCCATCTCACTCGGCATCTCAATAAAATCATATTGCTGATTCCTTAACTGTGGAATAAAACCTGCTTCTTTAATTGCCTTTTGTATGCCATTGGCTGTAAAACGGTGAGGTGCACCTGCGGCAGAAACTACATTTTCTTCAATCATAATAGAGCCAAAATCATTGGCACCTGCGTGCAAACATAACTGAGCCACCTCTTTGCCAACGGTAAGCCACGATGCCTGTATATTCAATACATTGGGCAGCATAATTCTGCTGAGGGCCAACATGCGTATGTATTCAGTACCACTCACATTATTAGTAATTCCCTTAAGTCTTTTGAGTAAAGTGCCATCATCCTGAAAAGGCCATGGAATAAAGGCCAAAAATCCCTTGGCATCAGCAGGCTTTTCACTTTGTACTTCCCGCAACCAAACCAAATGTTCAAAACGCTCTTCAATGGTTTCTATGTGCCCAAACATCATGGTAGCTGAGGTGGTTATATTCAATTGATGAGCTGCACGCATTACATCTAACCATTCTTTACCGGTACATTTTCCTTTCGATATTAATCGTCTAACCCTGTCATTTAATATTTCGGCACCAGCTCCGGGTAAACTATCCAAACCCGCTGCAGTTAATGCTTTTAGTACTTCGGTATGGGTGCTTTTTTCTAATTTGGTAATATGTGCTATTTCTGGCGGACCTAAGGCATGCAATTTTAAGTCGGGATACAATTCTTTGAGCTTGCTAAATAAATCAACATAATAACTCAACCCCAAATCGGGATGATGACCACCTTGTAGCAATAATTGACGCCCACCATAGCGATAGGTTTCATCTATCTTTTTTTTGTACTGTTCAATAGTGGTAATGTATGATTCCGCATGACCTGGAACTCGAAAGAAATTACAAAACTTGCAATTAGCTATACAAACATTAGTAGTATTGGCATTTCTATCAATAATCCATGTCACATGAGGGTCATTTTTTTTATGAATTTTACGCATTTCATTGGCAGTATAAACCAAATCTGCAAGCGGTGCATGATGGTATAAGTACACACCTTCTTCAATACTCAAAAAATTAAAACTTAAAGCACGGCTCAGTAAGGCATCGGTATTCATATTCTATTGGCTAATTTTAGTTAGTATCTGCGGTTGTGTATCACAACAAATCTTTAAAACAAAAGTTCTTGCAACAACCTTGATATATTTAATTAATTTTGTTCTCAATAATTTGTAAAAATAACTATTTAAGGTATGAGCAAAACAACAGAGCATGAATTTTTACCAAAAATTGGAATAACCTGTGGTGATATCAATGGAATAGGTTTGGAGGTTATTATTAAAACTTTCGCGGATAACCGCATGTTGCAGTGTTGTATTCCTATTATCTATTGTAACGCAAAAGCAGCTGTTCAGTATCGAAAAAATATAAACATTACCGATTTTGGATTTCATCAAATAAAACATGCGAGTGAGGCCTCATCAAAACATGTAAATTTACTTCATGTATTGGACAAAGAGATAAAACTTGAGCCAGGTATCTCAACTGCTGAGGCCGGAGAGCTTTCATTGGCTGCAATTAATGCCGTCATTAGTGATATTAAAGCAGGTCAAATTGATGCAATGGTTACTGCTCCAATTAATAAAGATAATATACAATCCGAGAGCTTTAAGTTTGCAGGGCATACCGAATACCTGGCACAGCAGTTTGACGCTAAGGAACATCTTATGTTTCTCATTTCTGATACATTAAAGATTGGCACAGTAACCGGTCATATTCCAATCAATCAGGTTGCAGCGCAGTTAAGTATTGAAAAAATTGTGAGCAAAGCAAAACTAATGGCCTCTTCTTTGCAACATGATTTTGATATTCGTAAGCCTAGAATTGCTGTGTTGGGCTTGAATCCTCATGCCGGTGATAATGGTGTGATAGGTGATGAAGAAAAAAATATAATAATTCCGGCTATCGAAAAATTAAGAGAGCAGGGTATTTTGGCCTTTGGTCCTTTTGGTGCTGACGGCTTTTTTGGAAGCGGTATTTTTACCAAGTATGATGCAGCTTTGAGTATGTATCACGATCAAGGATTAATACCGTTTAAAACACTCGCTTTCGAAAATGGAGTGAATTATACCGCTGGACTGCCTATTGTAAGAACTTCTCCCGACCATGGAACAGCGTACGATTTAACAGGAAAAAATATCGCATCAGAATCTTCTTTCAGATATGCAGTGTATGAAGCAATAGATATACTGGCAGCCAGAAAATTACAGTCAACAATTAGCGCTAATCCACTCAAAATTAATTATCAAAAGAGGGAGAGAGAAAGATAGCTGTTAAACAATGTGTTTATTTTCATGAAGCTGATTAAACAATTTATAAATAAAAGTCCTGAAGACAAAATAGGGTGGATTTTATTTGCCCTGTTCATAAGAGGTGTAATTGGGATTCACTTGTTTGTTACACAAAATGAAGTTTACTTCAATGGAATTTATGATACCACACACAGCGATGCTTTCCTTTATTTACACTCGGTCGAAAATTTTTTGACAAGCGGTGATTATAGTCCGGCTCACAGAATGCCCGGTCTTGGATTGCTGTATTTTATTTTGCGACTTTTCTTAACTGTCAAACAGTCAATCAATGGTATTATAATCATTCAAATTATTACCGCAGCGGTGTCGGTTTATTACCTTGCACTTACATTATTTCAAATCACAAAAAATAAAACGGCCTTCTTTTTCTGCTATTTACTGTTTCTGATAAGTCCTCTTTGCATGGCCTATGAGTTTCATCCAATGACAGAGAGCATATGTACCTCTTTGCTCATTTTTTATTTTTATCAAATTGTTCAGTATCACATTTTTGGGAAAAGTAGATCTTTGTGGATAGCCGGTTTTTGCATTGGCTCAGCCATATTTTTTAGGCCTGTATATTTACCACTCATCACACTTCCTTTCATTACTGTGCTCATCCGTGCTGTGCGATCAATAAAAGACTTTCCTAAACTTTTTAAGCTCTTTCCTGTAGTGTTGCCTTTTCTGCTTTTCGATTTGTTGTGGATTAATTTTAACTATCAAAAACAGCATAAATTTATTCCTCTTCAGCCATCTATGTATGTTTTGCAAGATAATTCCATACGATTGAATTTGTACGACTTGTTAATTGCATACGGTGGGGATGTAGTTCCATGGAATGATAATGCCGAAACAAATTGGTTTTACAACTTCAACTCGATTAAAACTGCCAACTCTTTTGAAATGGAAAATAAGTTTCCTTTCAGCAATGATTTGCTCAATAAAACAACTACAATTGATACGTTTTACAGATGCAAAACACTCATACATTTGTATTTTGATGATACAACAGGGCTCAATAAAGATTCTATTAACAGACAATTTTCAAGCCTTTCCAAAAGGATGATCGGATACTTAAAACAGGATTATCCTTTTTATTTTTATGTTACTAAAAGATTTATTTTACTGAAAAAATTTGTGGTCAACAAAGGCACTTATTTTTTATATCCCGAGAGTTTTAGTGAGCTTAATTTATTTCAAAAGGCCTATAAAATAATTGCCTCGCTTATCTATATGGGAGTAATGCTTTTGCTTCCTTTTGGACTACTCCTGGTAATTTGGCGAACCAGAAAAAAAACAGATCACATTTATTTGTGGGCTCCTGTGATATACACCCTAACCATATTTCCAATAGTTTTGGGTTTTATCGAATATAAATACATCAGTCCTGCATTTCCTTTTATGATTGCGGTATCTGCGGTTTTTTTATCCTACCTTTTCGAAAGATTTATTGGAGATAGAATAACTCATCAAGGACCTGTTGATAGTCCAAAATCTGATCATACAAGCAATTAATTAAACTGATTGCTTCCCATTGGTGTAAGTAATTTAATGCGGGTGTTTTAAAGCCATACTTCTAATAAATTGGAGGGCAATTGTGTTATCCATTCCGTATTTCCTAGTGCGCAATTGGGTTCGAAAAATAAATGCAATAGGTATCATACATCATTTAAGAAACAATAATAATTCAAAAATAATTACCCACCTGTAAACAAGAGCACGTACTTTTGCGTCTACACAAAAGCAAAAACTATTTTGAAAGCAATTGTTATAGGAAGTGGTATTGCCGGACTAGCTACTGCCATTAGGTTAGCCCGCATGGGTTATCATACCCAAGTATTTGAAGCAAACAGTTTTGTGGGTGGTAAGTTATCCGAATTTAATATCAACGGATTTAGGTTCGATCGCGGACCATCCTTATTTACCATGCCGCAGCTCGTGGAAGAGTTGTTTGAATTATGCGGGAAAAATCCGGCAGTAGAATTTCCTTACATTAAACTTGATGAGTCGTGTCGCTATTTTTATGCCGATGGCACAGTTTTTAGGTCGTATCACGAAACAACAAAACTATCGCAAGAGGTAGAGGAAGTGTTTCAAGTAGATGCACAAGTTTTTTTACAGCATTTACAAAGAAGTAAAAACATGCATCAATACCTGAGCAACATTTTTATGGAGCGCTCCTTGCATCGTTTAAAAAACTATCTCAATACCGATACACTCAAAGCAGTGGCACACATCCCTCAACTGGGGCTTTTCGACCGATTGCATGATTATCATACCAAGCACATCAAGCATCCCAAACTTGTGCAGTATTTCAATCGATTTGCCACCTACAACGGTAGTAATCCTTACAAAGCACCCGCTACACTTCACATTATACCGCATCTTGAGCATGGTATAGGCGCATTTTTTCCCACAAACGGAATGCATCAAATTACCAATAGTTTGTACCATTTAGCTCAGCAATGTGGTGTTCAATTTCATTTTAATACACCCGTAACAAGCATTGTTACCGACAATCGAACAGTTAGTGGTGTGCACTCGCTGTTGGGCTTTGCAGAGGCGGAGGTAGTAGTTTCCAATATGGATATCTATCATACTTATAAAAAGTTGATGCCACAAACCAAGCACCCCGAAAATATTTTGAAGCAAGAGAAATCGAGCTCTGCATTGATATTTTATTGGGGAATAAAAACAACATTCAACAACCTTGGCTTGCACAATATTTTCTTTAGTGATGATTACAAGCGAGAGTTCGAGGGTATTTCTGGTGAAAAAGAAATGCATGATGATCCTACCGTATATGTTAATATTACCTCAAAGCACTGTAAAGCCGATGCTCCACAAGGCATGGAAAATTGGTTTGTAATGATCAATGTACCGCACAATAATGGTCAAAATTGGGAACAGTTAATGGCACGCGCTAGGCAAAATGTCATACAAAAGCTAAGCAAAATTTTAAAAGTAAATATAGGAGAGCAAATTATAGCCGAGCAACATTGGACACCACAAGGCATTGAATCGCTCACCTCTTCATACAAAGGAGCACTTTATGGCAATGCCAGCAACAACAAAATGTCTGCCTTCTTGCGTCACCGAAATCAAAGCGCAACCTATAAAAATTTATACTTCTGTGGTGGAAGTGTGCACCCTGGTGGCGGTATTCCGCTGTGTTTACTTTCGGCCAAAATCGTAGCCGAATTACTTGCATCAGCAGAGCAATAAAATCACCTACCCTTCATCTAGTAAAAATGAGTTGATATATTTGGGTAATACCCCGCTGAAGCCGGTTTCGGGTCATCCGCTATATCTCCCATTAAGATATCAATGCAATTGGTTGTAATTTAAAATCCTAGCTTGGCAAATACCAATCGGAAATAAGTTGGCACAAATGCAATAAAACAAATTTAACCCATTACTTATTTCACATAGGTATAAACTAATCCCGAAGTCTTTCTAGATGCTTTATTAAAACATTTACACCTGCAACTGCTGTAGCTTCAATAGGAATAAGGTTTTCAAGATGATTTACTGGTGGTATTTCAGG
>JBILUU010000422.1:0-2573 GCA_044370815.1 Bacteroidia bacterium | reverse complement strand
AAACGGCCAATCAATTCTGGAATCAATCCAAATGAGCGCAAATCCTGTGGCGATACATACTGCAAGTAATTATTTTTATCAATTTCCTGCTTCTCATTTGAAATGTTGTATCCAATAACTTGGGTCTGCAGGCGTCTTGCAATCTTTTTGTCGATACCGTCAAAAGCACCTCCGCAAATGAATAGAATATTTTTAGTGTTTAATGAAATCATTTTTTGCTCTGGGTGCTTTCTTCCGCCTTGGGGCGGAACATTCACTTGCGACCCCTCAAGCAGCTTGAGTAATGCCTGCTGAACACCTTCTCCACTTACATCACGCGTAATTGAAGGGTTGTCACTTTTACGGGCAATTTTATCCACTTCATCAATGAAAACAATTCCACGCTCTGCTGCTGCTACATCATAATCGGCACTCTGCAGCAATCGTGTTAAAATACTTTCAACATCTTCGCCAACATAGCCTGCCTCGGTAAGCACGGTAGCATCGGCAATACAAAATGGTACATTTAAAATCTTAGCAATAGTTCGTGCTAAAAGGGTTTTTCCGGTACCTGTTTCACCTACCATTACAATATTCGATTTTTCAATCTCAACTTCATCGGCCGCGTTGATTTGATTTTGCGAGATGCGTTTAAAATGATTGTAAACAGCAACGCTAAGTATTTTTTTTGCAGCATCCTGACCAATCACGTGCGTATCTAAATGTGCCTTTATTTCTGCCGGTTTCAGTAAATTAAGTTTCTTCGTTTCTTTGGCCGATTTTTCTGTCGACTCTTCTGTGATAATACCATGCGCCTGCTGAATGCAAAAATTACAAATGTGTCCATTGATTCCTGCAATTAGAATCGACACTTCCTTTTTATCTCTTCCGCAGAAGGAACATTTTATTGGGGTTTTATCCATGATTTGCTAGTGTAGTTTATCGGGATTTATTTACATGCATTTGATTGTCATCAAAAGGCACTAGTATTAAAAAAGAGAGGTATGAATATTCATACCTCTCTTTTTATTTATTTTGTGGTATTTCTTACCAAAACTTCATCAATCATACCATATTCTTTGGCTTCCTCGGAGGTCATCCAGTAATCTCTGTCACTGTCTTTCCATACTGTTTCGTAAGGCTTACCACTATGGTGCGCAATGATGTCATATAATTCTTTTTTTAATTTTTGAATTTCACGCGCTGTAATTTCAATATCGGATGCTTGACCTTGCGCACCTCCCATAGGTTGGTGAATCATTACACGTGCATGTTTAAGGGCGGTACGCTTGCCGGCAGCACCTGCACATAACAAAACTGCTCCCATGGAAGCAGCCATACCCGTGCATATAGTAGCTACATCGCAATTGATATACTGCATAGTGTCATAAATACCTAAACCTGCATAAACAGAACCTCCTGGAGAATTTAAATAAATTTGAATATCTTTCTTGGAATCTACCGACTCTAGGAAGAGCAATTGCGCTTGAATGATGTTAGCAACATAATCGTTGATACCTACACCCAAGAAAATAATTCTGTCCATCATCAAACGCGAAAAAACGTCCATAGAGGCAACGTTCATCTGACGCTCCTCAATAATGGTAGGAGAAATATAATCATTGTAAATAGAGGTGTAGCTGTGAAGAGAGGCGCTGCTTATGCCACGCTCTTTGATAGCAAACTTTTTAAATTCATCTGATGAAAACATGGGTGTAAGTTTTAAAATTTATACTAAAGTAATGATTAATGTTGATGGTAGAAATCTTCGAAAGAAACTTCATTGAAATTAAGTTTTAACTTCGATTTAAAAAATGCAAGTATGCGGTCGTCATACATTTTCTCAACAATTCTATTATACTCTTTCTCGTTTTTTAATACGCGAGATACAGTATCTTCCAAATCTTTTTCTTCCATACTTGTCATGTTGTATGATGCAAATTGCTTGGCAATTAAGTCTTTTACATAATCTCTCACTTCCTGCTGGCCAACATTGATTTGATTATCTTTCAAAATCTTATTGATTACAATTTGTGTTTTCAAACGCTCCGCATAAACAGGGAATTCTCTTTCAATCTGTTCCGCTGTTAATTGTGTGTCGTTTGTTAATAACAACCACCTTTTGAGAAAGTTCTCAGGTAATTGTAAATCGCATTTATTTACCAAACCGGCAACTACTTTGTTCAAGAAAAATTTATCACTATCTGAATTAAACATGCTCGATAGTTCCGATTTGATTTTATCTCTAAATTCTTCCTCGGTTTTAATACTTTCCCCGTAAATCTTTTTGAATAATTCTTCATTTAACTCTGCGGGCTCAACGCGACTGATGTTGCTGATGGTAAATTTAAAGTTACTGCTCAAAGATTCTGCTTGAGCAGCAGGAATTCCCAACATGGCAGCCACATCTGTTTTATTGTCGCTAAGTAAGTGAGGATCCACTGTCAATTGAAAATCCTTTCCTTGGCCCAATAGGGCATTCAATGTTTTTTCATCCTTTATCTTTTCTGTGGCAACACTTGCCGACTTGTTGATGCCATTTTCAAGCTCGTTGCCTTCGCTGTCAAGTTCTTGGAAAACACCAAATACCAAAT
>JBILUU010000002.1:0-31295 GCA_044370815.1 Bacteroidia bacterium | reverse complement strand
CTGAATTGAGCATAAGAAATATTGTCAACCAAAGTTGCAGGACCTGCTACAATATCCACCGTGGGAGCATCGGTAGCACCATGATACACCAAAATATTTGTGTTAGCAGGATTTCCTGAAGCTTCCTGACCAGCAGCAAAAACATCGAGATTAAAAGGTTGAGCAGGGTTGTATCCTGTTGGGCTTACAGTTCCGTTGGCCACAATTACGTATTTGTTTGTAGCCGATAAAGTATAAGTAAATCTGGCTAATCCATTGGTTGTATCAGTGCTGTTTGAAGGTTGAATAGTAACATCAAAAGCCACACCTGCAGGAGCATCAATAAACGGAGAAGCTTTTCTGAATTGGAAGTTATCAATTAACAGTGTATTATTTAACCACACATCCACAGTAGCAGCGGCAGCATCAGCACAATTATGAATAACTTGCAATCTGGTAGAAGATACAGGAGCCGAAGGTAACTGTACTAGTGGACCACCGGCAGCAGGTGCCGCCCATAAACCAAAAGCAGGACCATTACTGTTGTTTGCAGGATTTAAGAACCCAGAAGCAACCACCACTAGTGCCTGACCTTGTAAATTTAGGGTAGCAAGGGGTGCTTGATATTCAGCCACCACATCGGTACCTGCAGCATTTCTAATTTGTACATTATAATCAGCTGTAGGCAACTCAAGGTAATTGGCAGTAAAAGAAGGGTATGATAAATCGTTTACCAAGGTAGCACCCAATGGCACTTTCACGTCAACTGTAGGCGCATCGGTAGCACCATGCATAATCAACACATCTGTATTGGCTGAATTAGTAGCAGTAAGTCTTCCTAAAGCAAAAACTTCTAGGTTGAAAGCAGGAGCAGGATTGTATCCGCTTGGGCTTACAATACCAGAAGCTACTAGCACATAATTACTACCGTCCATCAGGTTGTAGTTAAAGGAAGTAATGGTGTCATTCACAGAAGCACTGTTGCCGGGAGCGATACCTACGTTAATGTTTACTCCTGCTGGTAAATCCAAAAAAGGAGTTGATGTTCTAAAAGCAAAGTCATCTAAGGTAAGTGCACCGTTTACGTAAACATCCACCTGAGAGGCGGCTGCATCGGCACAGTTGTGAATAACCTGAACCTTGGCTGTTTGAGCAATTGTGGCTGAATAAAGCCCCAATCCCGTGAGTAATACTAGTAATCTCTTTTTCATCATAAAAATGGTTTTAAATGTAAATGGAAAATGGTTTAATGTTATTATAATACAGCATTAAACAAGATTCGATTATGTTTGTTCAACCTTTAGTCAAAAATTTAAATTTTGGACATCAAATTGGAAAATTAGTCCTATATTTTCATCAGTTTGTCTTTAAAAAGAAATTGTTTATTTATTGAAAAACAGGAATAGGATTTTTTGAAAAAAATGAATACTTAACATTGTACAATAACAACTGTTAATTCATTTGAAAGCCTTGTTAATCAAGGGATTCAGCCGTTTTTTCTTAACATAAATTAACAAGGGTGTCGGGTCAAATACATTTTACAAAACTAAATTTGCAATCCTTAATTTAAAGTTGAAAAAAATATGGAAACAACATCAGTTGATATTCGAGAACTTAACGAAAGAATTCAAAGAGAAAGTGCTTTTATCGATTTGATCAATCTTGAAATGGACAAGGTTATTGTGGGCCAAAAATACATGGTAGAGCGTTTGATGATTGGTTTACTTTCAAATGGACATATTTTGTTGGAAGGAGTCCCTGGTTTAGCCAAAACCTTGGCAATAAAATCGCTTTCATCTACCATACATGCCAACTTCAGTCGAATTCAATTTACCCCCGACTTACTGCCTGCAGATGTTGTCGGTACAATGATTTACAATCAGAAAAAAGAAGAATTTACAGTTCGTCAAGGTCCTATTTTCTCCAATTTTATTCTTGCCGATGAGATTAATCGTGCTCCTGCAAAAGTACAAAGTGCTTTACTCGAAGCCATGCAGGAAAGACAAGTGACCATTGGCGATCAGACATTTAAATTGCCTGAGCCATTTTTGGTTTTGGCAACTCAAAACCCTGTTGAACAAGAGGGTACTTACCCTTTGCCCGAAGCGCAAGTAGACCGTTTTATGCTAAAGGTTGTGATAGGTTATCCCAGCAAAGAAGATGAAAAGAAAATTATCAGGCAAAATGTTTCTGCTGTGTTTCCAAAACCCAACACTGTAATTCAACCTGCCGATATCATTCGCGCGCGTCAGGTGGTGAAGGATGTTTATATGGATGAGAAAATTGAGCAATATATTGTTGATATTGTATTCGCAACAAGGTTTCCTGCCGACTACAAACTCAGCAAACTTTCTCAAATGATTAGTTTTGGTGCTTCTCCTCGAGCCAGTATAAATTTAGCAATGGCAGCCAAAGCTTATGCGTTCATCAAAAGAAGAGGTTATGTAATTCCGGAAGATGTTCGAGCAATTTGTGCTGATGTGATGCGACACAGAATTGGTCTCACCTACGAAGCAGAGGCCGAAAATATCACTTCCGAAAATATCATTAATGAAATTCTTAACGTAGTTGAAGTTCCATAAATCGATTTTTATCCTAAAAAAAAATTATCATTTATAGCGGAATGGAGTCGTCAGAGCTAATTAAAAAAGTCAGGAAAATCGAGATTAAATCGCGTGGACTCTCAACTCAAATTTTTTCGGGTGAGTATCACAGCAAGTTTAAAGGCAGAGGTATGGCATTTAGCGAAGTTCGCGAATACCAAGCCGGTGACGATATTCGAACAATCGATTGGAATGTAACAGCACGTTTTAGCCACCCATTTGTGAAAGTTTTCGAGGAGGAAAGGGAAATGACTGTGATGTTAATTGTCGATGTGAGTGCATCAGAAAACTTTGGCACACGAAAACAATTAAAACAGGACTTACTCACAGAATTGTGTGCTGTTTTAGCATTCTCTGCCATGCAAAACAATGATAAAATTGGGGTGATTTTCTTTTCTGATAAAGTAGAAAAATTTGTCCCTCCTCAAAAAGGAAGAACCCATGTACTCCGTATCATCAGAGAATTGATTGAGTTTAAACCACAGCATAAAGGTACAGATATTGCGCATGCCCTGCGCTATTTCAACAACATGATTAAAAAAAGATGTACTGCGTTTTTGATATCCGACTTTGTAGATGATAATTTTAACGATGCGCTTAAAATTGCTTGCCGTAAGCACGACCTTGTTGCCATTCGCTTATTCGATGAAAGAGAGAAAGAACTACCTAATGTAGGACTACTTAAAATTCAGGACAGCGAAACCGGAAAAAGTATTTGGGTAGATTCAGGAAGTGCTGAATTCAGAAAGTTTTATAAATCAGAAGCGCTGCGCAGAGAAGAAAACATATTGACCACTTTTAGAAAAAATGGTGTAGACCACACCTCAATTGCCACGCACGAAAATTATGTGAAGCCATTAATCGATTTGTTTAAAAGGAGGGGAGCATAACATGAATGTGAAAATCAATACCGTTTTTCTGAAAGTCATTGCCATACTTATTTTTTCGTCCAATAATATGTCTTTAGCTGCTCAGGAAGTAAGCGTAAGTGCGGCAATCGACAACAAACAAATTAAAATAGGTAAACAAGCTAATATTTACCTTAAAGTAATTGCTCAATCAGGAACGCAAGTTGTTTTTCCCGAGTTTAAAGATACCATTACCAATAACATTGAGTTGGTAAGTGCCGGTAAAATTGATACTTCCAAAGCGGGAAATCAGCTAATATTTGAAAGAAAACTCACAATTACTGCCTTTGATAGCGGTTATTTCCCAATTCCTCCATTTGTATTCAAACTTAAAAACGACAGCTCCAAAAAATTTGAAACCGAAGCGCTCCTGATTGCCGTGCAAACAATTCCTGTGGACACTACCCTTGCCATTAAGGCCATCAAAGGACCTATAGAACCTGATTGGAGTATCTATGAAATACAAAATGAAATTTTGATTGGATTATTAGGTTTAATTGCAATTGCACTATTGATTTATTTTCTCAAAAAAAGGAATAAAGAGGAAATAAATACAGCAGTGCCCCAAATAGTAAGACCTGCGCATGAAATTGCACTCGAAGCCCTTGATCAAATCAAATCAAAGAAATTGTGGCAACAAGGACAGGTGAAAGAATATCATATTGCTGTTTCGGATACAGTGCGCATGTACATCGAAAAAAGGTATAATATCAATGCCATGGAAATGACAAGTGATGAAATTCTTAGAAGTTTAAGATTAATTATTGCTGATGTTCATATTAAAACTAAACTCTCTGCCTTGCTTATTTTAAGTGATATGGTTAAGTTCGCTAAAGAGCAACCATTGCCTAATGAAAATGAAATGTGTTGGGAACAAGCAGTGGATTTTATCAAACAAACTGCATTGCTGATTCAAAAGGAGGAGGTGAAATCATGAGCGAAATGAGTTTTGCGAACCCTGATTTTCTGTGGCTTCTATTGATGATACCTGTGTTTATTGGATGGTATATTTATAAAAGTATGTACCGAACCAACGCGTTATTGATATCCATTCCGTCAGCACTCAAAACCTACCCAACAAACGCAAAAACTTACCTGCAACATGTGCCTTTTTTATTTAGATGTGTGGCCCTAGCTGCGCTTATTGTTGCCCTTGCAAGACCGCAGTCAAAGCATAGTTGGCAAGATGTGAGAACCGAAGGTATTGACATTATGCTAGCGGTGGACATTTCAGCATCTATGCTGGCAAAAGATTTAAAACCCGACAGGTTAGAGGCCTCAAAAGCTGTAGCGGCAAAATTTATCGAAAACAGACCAGATGACAGAATAGGTCTCGTTATTTTCAGCGGTGAAAGTTTTACCCAATGCCCTCTTACAACTGATCATACAGTTTTGAAAAATTTATTTGGCGCAGTTAAAACAGGCATGGTGCAAGATGGTACCGCTATAGGAATGGGGCTCGCAACTGCAGTAAGCAGGTTAAAAGATAGCAAAGCAAAAAGCAAGGTAGTTATTCTGCTTACTGATGGTGTAAACAACAGTGGCTCCATAGCGCCCGAATTAGCAGCCGATTTAGCGCGTCCTTTTGGTATTAGAATATATACCATTGGCGTTGGAACTAAGGGAATGGCATACTCTCCTGTAGGAATATATCCTAATGGACAATATGCATACGATTATGTGAAAGTTGATATTGATGAGCCGGTGCTCAAAAAAATATCATCAGCTACAGGTGGTAAGTATTTCAGAGCCACAGATAATGCTAAGTTGAAAGCCATTTACGCAGAAATTGACAAGATGGAAAAAACAATTATCGAGGAAAAACAATACTCTCGTAAAGCTGAGTTGTTTCATCCTTTAGCTTTGCTTGCCTTTGTTTTTTTACTGATTGAATTTATTTTGAAAAATACTGTTTTTAAAACTGTTACGGGATATTAATTATGATTTTCAGATTCGAAAATAGTTTGTTTTTGTATGGTCTATTGCTGGTTCCGCTGTTGGTAGTCATTTTTTTATTCATTTTACGTTGGCGAAAAAAATCATTAAATAAAATTGCAGAGGCGGGAATGCAGCAGTTTGTGCTTCCTCAAATTTCTCAATCAAAAATGGTATGGAAATTCATTTTTTACACCATCGCTATGGCACTGCTTGTAATTGCCATTGCCAATCCACAATTTGGGACTAAACTCGAGGAGGTTAAAAGAGAAGGAATTGATATCATGGTTGCACTTGACGTTTCCAATAGTATGAAAGCTCAAGATCTGCTCCCAAACCGACTTGAAAATGCTAAGAATTCAATAGGAAGACTCATCAATAACCTTAATGACGACAGAATTGGAATCATCGTGTTTGCCGGACAAAGTTATGTGCAACTGCCTATTACAACCGACTACAGCTCGGCAAAATTATTTCTACAAAGTATATCCTGTGATATGATTCCAACCCAAGGAACTGCCATTGGTTCTGCCATTGATTTAGCAGTTGAATCATTCGATCCTAAAAGTATGGCATCCAAAGCTATTATTATCATAACTGATGGCGAGAATCATGAAGACGATGCCATTAAAGCAGCTGAAAGTGTTGCCGAAAAAGGTATGACAGTGCATACCATTGGTATGGGCTCTGAAACCGGAGTGCCACTGCCGGTATTATCAAATGGTAACGTAATTGGATACAGAAAAGATAACGATGGCAATACAATTGTCTCAAAATTAAATGCTAACCTGCTTAAGGAAATTGCCGCAGCCGGCAAGGGTGTTTATGTGCAGGCTGGCAAAAGCCAATCGGCACTTACAGTGGTGATGAATGAGTTGAGTAAGATGGACAAGAAAGAGTACTCTTCAAAAAAATATACCGACTATGAAGGGCGCTTTCAGTTTTTTATTGCTGCTGCTTTAGTGATGCTCATGGCTGAAATGATGCTATCAGAAAGAAAAAGCCGCTTGTTGCAAAAATTAAATTTATTTAATGAATCTAAATCGGCCCAAAGATGAGAATCATGCGTGATAAATTAAATAATTATTTCTTCGAGTTGATGTTGATGTTTGCCTTGCTCATTTTTTCTAACGCGGTTGCACAGCATGAAAATAAAACAATTCGCAAGGGAAATGAACTGTACGGTGAAAAGAAATTTGCGGATGCAGAAAAGAAGTACAAACAAGCCCTGCAAAAAAATAAAGACTCTAAAGAAGCGCAGTTTAATTTGGGTGATGCCATTTATGAGCAGAAAAAGTATGAAGAGGCAGCCGAACAATTTAGTGCTGCAGCTAAAACTTCTTCCGATAAAAAATTACAGTCTCAGGCCTATCACAACTTAGGCAATGCATACTTGCAAAATAAAAAATATGAGGAGAGTATCAATGCATACAAACAAGCATTAAAAATGAATCCTGATGATGATGATACACGATACAACTTGGCCTATGCCAAAGCCAAATTAGTGCAACAGCAGCAACAACAAAATAAAGATAATAAGGATAAAAAAGACAACAAGGACAATAAGCAGGACAAGGAAAAGCAAAATCAGGAACAAAAAGATAACAATAAGCAGGACGAAAAGAAGGAAAGCAAGGGAGATGATAAAAATCAAAAAAGAGAAGAGGAAAAAAAGAAAGAGGGACAAAATCCAAAGATGAGTAAAGAAGATGCCGAAAGACTGCTAAATGCACTCAACAATAAGGAAAAAGATTTGCATGATAAGCTTAAGAAAAAACAAGCACAGGGAGTTCAAGTACAAATTGAGAAAGATTGGTAATCACATTAAGAAAGAATTTTAAATGAACATGCTTAAAGATAACGTATCTCGAAGAAAGCCACTCTGGCCAATCATAATAATGAGCATTTTATTTGTTCAATTCAGCGCTGCTCAAGATGTTTCATTCAATGCCAGTGTGAGTAAGAACCGTGTTGTTGTTGGGGAGCAATTTCAAGTTAGTTTCACACTAAACGCCACTGGTACTAACTTTAACCCTCCCGACTTCACCAATTTTGCAGTATTGAGCGGTCCTAATCAGTCAAGTAGTGTGCAAATCATCAATGGGAGTGTTTCTCAAAGTCAAACCCTGTCTTACATTTTATCAGCTAAAAAAGAGGGAAGATTAACCATAGGAGCAGCGAGTATACAAGTAGGAAATAAAGTTCACAGCAGTAAACCATTTGCAATAGAAGTTGGGAAAGGAAGTCCGCAATCGGCTCAAGGAAACACCAATAATGCAAGAAATAACAGCAATGCATATCCGGAAGATCTGGAAAGCAACATATTCATGATTGCAAGTGCGAGTAAAAGTAAGGTATACCAAGGAGAACAGCTGTTGGTGGTTTTCAAAGTGTATACACGGCTAAATATTGTTGACAATGCACTGTCTAAAGCTCCATCTTTTAATGGCTTTTGGTCGGAGGAGGTCCCCAATCCAACCCGACAATCAGAACTGCACGCTGAGGTGCTCGATGGGATTCAATTTCAGGTGGCTGAAATCAAGAAAACAATACTCATTCCACAAAGAGCCGGTACACTTACCGTTGACCCATTAGAAATGGAGGTGGTTACAAGGGTAAAAGCCAAATCTAAAAATAACAACTTTTTTGATCAATTTTTTGGTGGAGGATATCAAGACGTAAAACTTACTATTGGAAGCAAACCACTCAAAATTGAGGTGATGCCGCTGCCGGAAAAAGGACGACCTGCAGATTTTAATGGTGCCGTTGGGCAGCTTAGTATTGAGGCGTCAATTAAAAATAGTGAATTAAAAACCGATGAAGCTTGTAATTTGTCATACACCATTAGTGGAAAGGGTAATCTAAAGTTGCTAGAAGCATTCAAACTCAATTTGCCTGCCGATATTGAAACCTATGACCCTAAAATAACAGATAAAATTAATGTGAGTGTAGATGGTGTAAAAGGATCAAGGACCTTCGATTACCTATTGATTCCAAGGTTTGCAGGAAATTACACCATTCCTCCCTTACCGTTCTCCTATTTCGACCCTCAAAAAGCTCAATATGTAACAGTTCCTGGTCCTGATTTTACGCTCAAGGTTGCCAAGGGGCAAGGTGGCGATGGCATGTCTATCACAAGAGGGGCAGAAAAAGAAGATGTAAAACAGCTTGGTAATGATATTAGATATATAAAAACCAATTTACCAATATTTGTACACACCCAAAATGCTTTGTTCGGATCATCGTTTTTTTGGATTCTTCTATTTATTCCTGCTCTTCTCTACATCGGCTTTTTACTGTGGTTTCAAAAATATAAGAAAGATCATGCAGACATCATTGGAAGTAAAAAAAGAAAAGCAAGCTCAATGGCGCAGAAGCAATTAAAATCGGCCGCTGAGTTCCTTAAAAATAATGAATACAACGCTTTCTTCGAAGAGGTTTTCAAAGCCTTTTATGGGTACATTGGAAACAAACTTTCACTGAGTCCGGCTCAACTGAATAAAGAAAAAATTAAATCCAACTTGCAAGAAAAGTCTATCGACAATCAAACAATTGATCGTGTACTACAATTATTGGAAAAATGCGAGTTTGCCAGATTTGCACCGGTAAAGGATGAACAGAAAATGAAGGAAGCCTACGATCAATCAATAGAGCTTATTTCACAATTGGAAGCTAAACTTAAAAAGTAAATTCGCTGCTCATGAAACTTCAACATATTCTTTATTTTTTAGTAATTACCTTGGCATCAACAGCATGTAACAGCGTTTATGCTATTGAAAATAAGGCCCTGTATCTTAATGCTCAAAAAGCATATAAAAATCAAAATTATAATGCTGCAATTCAATCTTACAAACAAATTCTGAATAATGATGTGGTGGCTGCTGAGGTGCTATATAATCTCGGTAATTGCTACTACAAAACCGATAGTATCGGAAAGGCCATTCAATATTATGAAAAAGCACGGAAATTGATTGGCGATGAGGACGACTTAATGCACAATCTGAAACTGGCTCATAGTCGCACCATCGATAAAATTGAACCTATGCCAGAATTTGTGGTCACCTCAACTTGGAAAAATATTGTCAATTTTAAAACTGCTGACACATGGGCAAACTACATGATAATTAATTTTGTGTTGGTTTTTGTTTCGTTGATATTTTTTCAGTTGGCAAGGCAGTCGTCATTGAAGAAAACATTTTTCGGATTTTCAATTGGCCTACTGATACTCACCGGAATATTTTATTTGTTAGCCAAAAGTCGCACCAATGCCGATAACAGCATCAACAAAGGAGTCCTGATTATAGCTTCCTCGCCTGTAAAGAGTGCTCCAATAAACGCTTCCACTAACTTGTTCGTGATTCATGAAGGCACAGTTTTTAAAATTATTGAACTTCAAAATGATTGGGTTAAAATTAGACTCGACAACGGAAATATCGGTTGGATTGCTGCACAAGCAATTGGCGAAATATAGGATCTAATCGCTGTTGATAATTCTTTTTTTAGATTTACTAACGTTATTGTGAATCCGCAATATACACAATTCGCCTGTCACAAAGTGTAAAAAATACACATTGTATACGAGCTAATTTTTATCACTATCTTCAATTTCAATTGTTTTTATTGTATATTTACACGTTAAAATTGAAAAATTCAATCAATTCAATGCAATTTATCTCATCCATGAAGAAAATCAGTATTTTATTTTCGGTATTAAGCCTTTTTTCTATTGCGGCTAATTGCCAAAACACGGGAATCTTCGCAGGCAACGATACTTCAGTGTGTAATGGAGGTAGTTTAACCCTTAATGCTACTCTAAATGTGCTGCCAAACGTTTCAGCTACAGGTATTACTTTAACTGATGATCAATATTCCCAGATAATAAATCTCGGGTTCACGTTCAATTTTTATGGAGCTAACTACACTCAATGCTTGATTTCCACTAATGGATATATATCTTTTGATTTATCAGGAGCAGGCGGCTATTCGCCATGGAGCATCAACAATGCTTGCCCTAATCCGGGAAACCCTACCAATGTCATCATGGGGCCATGGCAAGATGTTAATCCTGGTGTAGGTGGATCAATCCTGTATGCTTCATTTGGAACAGCCCCGAACAGAAAATTTGTGGTGCAATGGGATAACCCAATGTTTAGTTGTACGAGTCTTTGCTTTGGTAACCAAATCATTTTATATGAAAATGGTAATTATGCTGAAACGCATATCGGAAACAAACCTATTTGTTCAACATGGAATGGTGGTCAAGCCATTCATGGTGTGCAAAACGCAACCGGCACGTTGGCTGCAATTGTTGCCGGTCGAAACGCAGGTTCTCAGTGGTCAACCTCTATGGAAGGGATGAGATTTACACCACAAGGTAATAATTATGCTATTTCAAGTGTCCCATTTTCGCCCGTATTTCTTGGTGTTCAGGCAAATAGTGTGATTACCTGGACCAATGCAGCAGGTGCAACTATCGGCACAGGAGCAACAGTAACAGTTAATCCTACCCAAAATACTTTTTATGTGGCTTCAGTGTCAAGTATCACATGCGGGGGAACGGCTCAAAGCAGCAGTTTTACATACAGTGATACTATTTTTGTGAATATCTCTAACCCTGTAGTTACAGCAGGTGCTCAAAATGCCGATTGTTTAACAGGTCAAGGTGGAATTTTGGGTGCAACTGCCTCGGGCGCGCTTGCTCCTTTCAACTTTGTTTGGAATACTATTCCTCCAACAAACAGCGATTCAGCATTTAATGTACCTGTTGGTACATACACTGTTACACTAACCGATGCCAATAACTGTATTGCCACAGCCACAGCAACAATTACGCAGCAAGGAGCGCTTAACACCAGCATTATATCAACTACTGATTTACTATGTAAAAATGTGCCCACAGGAAGTTTACAAGTGCTTGGTTTCGGTTCAACCCCACCGTATACATATTTTTTAAATAATGATACCAGTTTGACAGGTATTTTTAGCAATTTATTTGCAGGTACGCACGATATTACCATCAAAGATGCCATCGGTTGTAGCTCTGTGGTGCAGGTCACACTTAATGAACCTGCTCAGCCATTGTCACTCGTTCAAACTGCACATAACAATGTTTCTTGCTTTGGTAATAATGATGGTTCGGCATCATTCACTGCCTCAGGGGGCACTGCGCCATATGACTTTAGCAGTGGAATCACCAATTCATCAACTGGCAATTTCAATAACCTCACTGCAAATGCCTACCTTTTCTCTGTATCTGACGCCAATGGATGTTTTGTTACCTTTCCGGATACCATCACTGAACCTCAATTGTTAACAGTGCAGATTGGGTCATTCTCACCTGTAATATGCTATGGGCAGTCGAATGGCACTGCTACTGCTGTGGTTGCAGGGGGTGTGGGGCCTTATTTCTATAATTGGAATTCAAATCCAGTTCAAAATAACCCCTTAGCCAACAATTTACCCGCAGGTAATTACACAGTCCAGGTGAGTGACAATAATGGGTGTACGGCTTCCAATGCTGTTACTATTATAGAGCCCGACTCAATTGCACTTACAGCCAATGCTGATTTATTTATCTGTCAAACATTCGATACCACACTTGTTGCATTTGCTTCAGGAGGTTTTGGTACCCTTAATTTTAATTGGATGCCTGGAAATATTAGCAATGATAGCGCCTTGGTTGCTCCTGATATTACAACAATATATACAGTTACTGTTACCGATTCTATGGGATGCTCTGTCAGCGAGGATGTGGAAGTAACAGTTTATGGGTCACCATTACCATTGATCACTAAAAATGCTTCTTCAGGTTGTCAAACTTTTTGCCCTACTTTTACTGATTTAACCCTTTATCCTCCGGGAAGTATTAATGCCTACAGAGAGTGGGATTTTGGCGATGAGCAAACAGCTAAAAACGACTCTTTGATTGATCACTGCTACAACAATCCAGGAACTTATGCTGTTACGCTAACCGTAATCACCGATAAGGGTTGCAGAAAAACGGTTACATGGGAAAATTACATCGAAGTATTTCCTCAACCTATAGCAGCGTTCACAACCAATCCAACCAGCACCGATATTCAAAACCCCATCATTCAGATTGCCAACTTATCAAGAGAAGCAGATAGTTATCAATGGAACTTTGGGGACTCCGATTCTCTGTTTAGTCAGGATATGACTTATCACACTTATAGAGATACCGGAATATTTACTATTCGTCTAATTGCTCAGAATAATCATAACTGTATTGACAGTGCACAAGCCAAAATTGTAATTCATCCATACTATACCTTTTATGTGCCCGATGCATTCACCCCTAATGGTGATGGGTTAAATGATGAATTCGAAATCAAGGGAAGTTACATACAAGCTTGTAACCTCGAAATATTTGATCGTTGGGGGCGTGTAATGTTTTCAAGGGCAGGTACGGGAGGTATTTCTTGGGATGGCGCTAACGCTCCGCAAGGCGTATACGTATATAAAATTAAAATGAAAGATACACAAAACCAAGACTACGAATATGTTGGGAATGTTAAGGTTTTGAGATAAAGAACATGATTAAAGAAAAACTTTTAAAATACGTTATTGGTATTTTTAGTTGTTTGCTTCTGCTCTCAACCTTCAAAGTATTAGCACAACCTTGTGTTGGTAGCGTTAATTTTACCATCAATCCACAACCTGTAGGAGGTGGTTACGCCCCTGGAACAGTGGTTACATATTGTTACACGGTTAATGGATATACACAAGCAGGCGCCAACTGGTTAGAAGGTTTCAGCATTCAGTTAGGTGCGGGATGGTTGCCCGGATCAATTACACCAACGACTCCTCCAGGAAATCTTAATGGTGGTGGTGGTCAGTGGATATGGGTGGCCAATACCTTTAATGTACCTCCTCCAAATGTGGGCACGGTTGGTCCCGGATTTTTCTTCGACTTAAACAACAATGGTATTCCTTGGGATGATTTTGGTGATGCTGGGGCAGGGCCTTGGACGTTTTGCTTCAGTGTAACCGTAGGAAGTAATGCAGGAGCTTCTTTAGGTGTAGGCATTGCACCGGTATCAGATGGTTTTGCCGGCTCTTGGGGTAGTAATGCTTGTGATGGGCTCGTTTTTACAACTGTAACGCCCAACAATATTATTGTATTGGGATGCGGATCACTCATCCCCAGTGTTACAAATCAGGTGAACGTTTTATGTAATGGAGGCAACAATGGAAGTTTTT
Organism: Bacteroidia bacterium; assembly: GCA_044370815.1. Classification (GTDB taxonomy): domain Bacteria; phylum Bacteroidota; class Bacteroidia; order UBA4408; family UBA4408; genus CAIKXD01. Next base: position 17,650 of record JBILUU010000002.1, on the reverse strand, counting down.
CAATTGCAACAGCAAATGGCAATCCTCCGTTTAACTTTTCATTTAACAACGGACCTTTCGGTCCCACTAACGCTTTTAGTAACCTTTCAGCAGGCACTTATACCGTTGTTATTCAAGATGCCAACAATTGTACGGTTCCTTTTCCAGTAACCATCACTCAACCGTTAAATCCGCTTTCGGTTACTTTAATTTTTAAGAATAATGTAGGATGCGCAGGCGGCTCAACCGGAAATTACAGGATTATCGGAAGTGGCGGAACAGGCCCCTATACCTATTCAACCGATGGAGTAAACTATTTACCTCCTAACAATGGCGCTGCCTTTCAAACAAATGGATTAAGCGCGGGCAACTATACTGTATATGTAAAAGATGCTAACGGTTGTACTGCATCTCTTGTTATTCAAATCAACGAACCCTTGCCACTTTCTGTAAACATTGTTACTCAAACAAATATACCTTGTACTGGTGTTGGAACGGGTAGTGTAACAGTTGCGGGTAGTAATGGTACACCGGTTTACACCTACAAACTTGGGAATGGTGCTTTTCAGTTGAGCGGAACATTCAATAACTTAGCAGCGGGAACCTATACCATTACCGTTAAGGACGCCAACAATTGTACTGCAACCGTGCAGGTTACTATTTTACTGCCTACTACACCAACAGGTTCGGTGCTTAATCAAACAGATGTTGATTGCAATGGCAATGCCACCGGGGTATTTGAGTTTTCTGGTAATAATGGTACGGCACCATACACTTTTTCTATAAATTCAGGTGCTTTTGGTAGCAACCCTTTCAATGGAATAGCTGCAGGTAACTATACAATAACGGTGCAGGATGCCAATGGATGTTCCGCTAATTTCAATGCAACAATGAATGAGCCGACTGCACTTAATTTAAGTATAGCCGCTCAGGTGAATATTGACTGTTTTGGTGCATCTACGGGCGAAGTTACACTCAATGCAACAGGTGGAACAGCTCCTTATACATACACCTACTCTGCTAGTAATAATAGTACAGGAATATTTTCAGGTCTTTCGGCAGGCAATCAAAGTTTTGACGTAACCGATGCAAACGGATGCATAGCCAATGTGGTTGCAAACATTACACAACCCGCAACCGGTATTGGTGCATTGATTGTGGTGCAAAACAACGTTTTATGTATAGGTACCAGTACAGGTAGTTTTACTCTTCAAGGCAATAATGGCAATGCACCATACTCATTCACCTTAAATAATGTAACCAATACAACGGGTACATTTAATAATCTTTCTGCAGGCGCTTACAATGTTACTGTTACCGATGCCACCGGTTGTACCTATATTCAAAATGTGAATATTATTGCCCCAACTGCCTTAAATGCGGTGATCACCAATCAAACTGCTGTGAGCTGTTTTGGTGGTAACAACGGCTCAGCTACAATTGCTGCTTCCGGAGCCACAAATCCTTACACTTATACGCTTGGCGCGAACTCGAATGCCACCGGTAATTTTACAGGATTGTCAGCAGGCAACTATAATGTGATAGTGAGTGATCAAAATGGGTGTACTTTCACGCAACCTGTGATTATCTTGCAGCCTGCCGCAGCGCTCACCTCAGCCATCACCACGCAGCTCAATGTATCATGCTTTGGCGGAAATAATGGTGCAGTTACAGTTAACGCATCTAACGGAACCGGACCTTATACTTATCAATTGGGTGCGGTCAATAATGTTAGCGGCCAATTTAATACCTTAAGCAGTGGTAATTATGTTGTGGTGGTAACTGATGCTAACGCCTGTACAATGAACCAGCCGGTAAACATTACGCAACCAGGTGCTGCTTTGGGCGGTGCCACCCTTAATCAAACAGCAGTAGATTGCTTTGGAAATAATTCAGGTCAAATCCAAGTTGCAGGAACAAATGGGACAGCCCCCTACACGTACAATTTAGGTGTAGTAAACAACTCAACCGGTAACTTCAATTCTTTAACGGCAGGCAATTATGATATCTTAATTACCGACAACAATGCCTGTACATTCAATTATGCGGTTGTGATTACGCAACCTGCTGCACCACTCTCGGCAGTTATTGCTGCACAAACCGATGCAATTTGTTTTAATGGTTCAACAGGAACAGTTACGCTTTCGGCTGCTGATGGAACACCAGGTTATCAATACGGAATCAGCGGTACCTCGCTTACTAACAATCCACTAATCAGCGGACTCGCTGCTGGAAATTATACTGTGATCGTGGAGGATAACAATGCGTGCACTGTATCTGTAAATGTAGTTATTGGACAGCCACTTTTTCCTGTGAGTGCTGTTGTTACCTCCACCACAGATGTACTTTGTTTTGGCAACAATACTGGTGCTTTAACAGTTTTGGCCTCAAATGGCATTGCTCCTTATAACTATACTGTTGGACCCAATACCAACACTACAGGTGTTTTTAACAATCTTGTTGCAGGCAACTATACAATAAATATTACCGATAATAATGGTTGTATTGCCTCTGCTAGTGCTGTGATTGCACAACCTCAATCTGCCGTGACTGTAACAGTAAACGGTAACAATCCGGTTTGTAACGGATATAACAACGGCTCTGCAGCAGCTATCGCATCAGGTGGAACTGTGTCAGCAGGATATAACTACAGTTGGAACACGGTGCCTGTGCAAACATCTGCCAATGCAGTAAACCTCCCAGCTGGCAGCTACACGGTAACTGTATCTGACGATAATACTTGTACGGTTTCGGCCAACATCACATTATCCGAACCCAATTTTCAGCTTACAACAGCTAATGCCATTACTATATGTGACGGACAAGAAGCAAATCTTACTGCTACCTCCCTTGATGGTGCAGCGCCTGTGACATACACCTGGACCAATACCACCGATGGAACAATTATGGTTGGTAGTTCTGCAAATCCTTCTCCAAGTAGTAACGTCAGTTTTTCTGTTGTTGCCACTGATGCTAATGGATGTGTTACATCACCTACTTTGGTTGCTATTACTGTTAATCCAACACCTTTAGCGGCCTTTAGTCAAGATGTTACCCAAGGTTGTCAAACTTTGTGTGTTACTTTCAACGCACTTCCAAGTATACCCGGAACAAACTGGCAGTGGGATTTTGGTGATGCTCAAACAGCAGTTGGACAAAATCCTGTAAACTGCTTTAAGGATGAAGGGCTGTATACTGTATCACTCACCGCGGTTTCAAATCTTGGTTGTACGAGTACGCTTCAAAAAACCGATTTGATTACGGTTTACAGAATTCCCAATGCTATATTTACTTCCGAGCCCAAAGAAACAACACTTTCTAATCCAACAATTAATTTTACAAATATGTCGGTTGGAGGAGAAAAATATACTTGGCGCTTTGGCGATGGTAAAAATTCAGAACTTTTCGAGCCGTTCCACAATTACCTCGATCCTGCCTATTATTGTATTTCTCTTGTGGTGGAAAACAACTTTGGCTGTGTAGATTCAACTGAAGACTGTGTATTGATTAAGCCCAATTTTACCATATTTATACCCAACAGCTTTACACCCAATAAAGATGGATTAAATGAAGTGTTTATCCCTTTGACTCAAGCAGTTAAGGAATACGAAATGACTATTTACAACCGATGGGGCTTAAAGGTGTTTACCACCAATCAATTAGAGATAGGTTGGGATGGTGGAACTGAGCCACAGGATGCCTACAACTATGTGATTGAGTTAACCAATACTTCAGGGGAGCAAAAGTTGTATAGTGGCAGTGTTACGCTGTACAGATAATCATTTTTTTTCTACCATAATTGATGACTAAAGTTGGTCTCTTATCCGACACACATGGTTTTGTTGACCCCGCAGTTTACAAGCACTTCAAAGATTGTGATGAAATATGGCATGCAGGAGATATAGGACATGTACAAGTAATCGATGACTTATCGCAATTTAAAACATTAAGAGCGGTATATGGTAATATTGATGGTCACGTGGTAAGAAGCGCTGTTCCTGAAGATTTGGTATTTGAAATTGATGGGATAAAGATTTTTATGACCCATATCGGAGGTTCTCCCGGACGCTATAACCTTAGAGTAAAGTCCTTGATGCAACTCTACAAACCAAACATTTTCATTTGTGGACACTCGCATATTTTAAAAGTGATTTACGATAAGCAAATGAACCATTTGCATATCAATCCGGGTGCGGCCGGAAACCACGGATTTCATCATGTTAAAACATTAATTAGATTTGACCTTAATCAAGGTAAACCTGCCAATATGGAAGTTATTGAACTCGGCAAAAGAGCTCAATTGTAATTCTTGATTGATGAAGGTGTTAAGTTTAATCGTTGTTTCTGACGTAATTCCATGATATTAAATCCCCATCAAGGCATGAAACAATGCTGATAAAAAAAATAAATTTACTATGGATAAAATAAGATAATTGCTAAATTTGACCACCAAAAATAAATGATATGCAAAGCAATTATTATGATTATCTGCCAATTTTGATGATGTTTATTGTTGCAGCAGGTTTCGTGCTCACTACTATGTTTGTGACACACCTGTTGGGTCCTCAAAAGAAATCAAAAATCAAACTCGAAACATTTGAGTGTGGCATTGAGTCGCAAGGTAATGCGCGTATTCCATTCAGTATTAAATATTTTTTAGTAGCCATATTATTTGTACTGTTTGATGTTGAGGTTATTTTTATGTATCCGTGGGCAGTTAATTTCAAGGAACTTGGCATGTACGGTTTTTTTGAAATGCTGGCATTCATGGGTTTTCTCTTATTAGGCTTCTTTTATATTGTTAAAAGGGGCGCACTTAAGTGGGAGTAAATGAACCAAAACACAAATTATTTGTCATAGTAGTTAAATTAATATTTTATGTCGAACATCGAAAAACCAAATTATAATGTTGCGAACAAACCTGATGGCATTGAAGGTGCAGGTTTTTTTGCTACCTCTCTAGACAAAGCTGTTGGATTAGCACGCAAAAATTCACTTTGGCCATTGCCTTTTGCCACCTCATGCTGCGGTATCGAATTTATGGCCACTATGGGAGCACATTATGATTTAGCCAGATTCGGTAGCGAGCGTTTAAGTTTCTCTCCGCGGCAAGCAGACCTATTAATGGTTATGGGTACTATCGCCAAAAAGATGGGGCCTGTGTTGCGTCAGGTATACGAACAAATGGCCGAGCCAAAGTGGGTGCTTTGTATGGGTGCCTGCGCCTCAACTGGTGGTATTTTTGATACTTACAGTGTGTTGCAGGGCATTGATAGAATTATTCCTGTTGATGTTTACATTCCCGGTTGCCCGCCAAGACCCGAACAAGTAATTGAAGGAATATTGCACATACAGGAACTTGCTCATAACGAGTCACTGCGCAGACGCGACTCCCCAGAATACAAAGCAATGCTCAACGAATACGGAATGCAATAACGACTATGAACGAAGCAATTCAACAACAAATTGTAGCTGCTCTCAACGAGCAATTCAATAATGCAGTGATCAGTCATGAAACACTGTATGACATGTTTACCATTACCCTTAGAAAAGATGCTGTAATTCCCGCAATTCAGTGGCTTCATGATAGCGAAAATCTTAAATTCAGATTTTTAACCACCATGTGTGGTCTGCACTATCCCGAACAAAAAGACGAATTGGGTATGATGTATCAACTTCACAGCCTGGAAAACAACTTACGCATTCGTATTAAAACTTTTTTTCCAAAAGATTTTGCCGTGATGCCAACGCTAACCGGTATTTTTAATGCGGCTAATTGGATGGAACGTCAAGAGTACGATTTCTTTGGTATTGAATTTAAAGGTCATCCAAATTTGAAGCGTATTTTAAATGTAGATGATATGCTTATTCATCCCTTAAGAAAAGAATATCCGCTCGAAGATCAAACGCGCAAAGATAAGAACGATAGCATGTTTGGCCGATAACAAAAATATATGACTATGACACAACTGAGCTCCAATATAATTGATCACCTAGCGGAAAAAAAAGAATATACTACGCTTAATTTGGGTCCAACACACCCTGCCACGCATGGAATATTTCAAAACATACTCAAGATGGACGGAGAAATTATTGTTGATTCCGAATCAACAATTGGCTATATCCACCGTGCCTTTGAAAAGCTTGCCGAAAGAAGACCTTATTATCAAATAACTCCTATTACCGATCGCCTCAACTACTGCTCTTCACCAATCAATAACATGGGTTGGCATATGACGGTTGAGAAATTGATTGGTGCAAAATTACCCAAAAGAGCTGAGTACATGCGTGTCATTATTATGGAGTTGGCCCGTATTGCAGATCATATTGTGTGTAATGCAGTAATTGGTGTTGATACCGGTGCCTTAACAGGTTTCGTTTATTTGTTTCAACAGAGAGAACTTATTTACGAAATTTATGAGGAGATTTGCGGAGCGCGACTAACTACAAATATTGGCCGCATCGGAGGCTTCGACAGCGATTTTTCTCCAAAAGCATGGGAGAAAATTAAAAAGTTTATCAAAGATTTTCCTGCCGTACTCGAAGAGTTTGACAGCTTACTCTCTCGCAACAGAATATTTATGGATCGTGTAATCAATTGCGGGCCAATTTCTGCGGAAAAAGCCCTTAGCTATGGATTCACCGGTCCTAATTTAAGAGCTGCAGGGGTAGATTATGATGTTCGTGTAATGAATCCATATTCTTCTTACGAAGATTTTGATTTTATTATACCTATCGGCACACAAGGTGATACTTACGACCGATTTATGGTACGTCAAGAAGAGATGCGTCAAAGTTTGCGTATCATACAACAAGCAATTGATAAGATGCCTGATGGCCCAACGCATGCAAATATTCCTGAATTTTATTTGCCCGAGAAGCAAGATGTTTATAACAAAATGGAGGCGCTCATCTACCATTTCAAAATTGTAATGGGTGAGTCTGATGTTCCCGTGGGTGAGGTATATCATTGCGTTGAAGGTGGAAATGGTGAGCTTGGGTTTTACCTCATCAGTGATGGTGGACGAACACCTTTCCGTTTGCATTTTAGAAGACCTTGCTTTATATACTACCAAGCTTACAAAGAAATGATAAAAGGGGCAATGCTCAGTGATGCTATTTTAACCATGAGTAGCATGAACGTGATTGCCGGTGAGTTGGATGCATAATCATTAATGAATATTAAGTAACATGTCAAAAGATACAGTTAAGTTTTCAGAAGAAGCGCTAGCCGAATGCAGTAAGATAATGAAACGCTATCCTGCGGGTAAACATAAGTCGGCTTTACTTCCAATTTTACACATTGCACAGGCCGAGAATGATGGTTGGCTAAGTTCGGCAACTATGGATAAGGTTGCTGAAATTATTGGAATTAGTCCTGTTGAGGTTTATGAAGTGGCCTCTTTCTACAGCATGTATAACCTAAAACCGGTTGGCAAATGTGTGCTAGAGGTTTGTAGAACCGTACCTTGTTGGCTCAATGGTGCCGAAGAGTTGGTTGCTTATCTTGAAAAGAAGTTAAACATTAAAGTTGGTGAAACAACAAAAGATGGCATGTTTACGATCAAAACGGTTGAATGTCTTGGCTCATGCGGAACTGCACCTATGCTGCAGTGTGGTGCTGCTTATCATGAGAACTTAACCAATGAAAAAACCGATGCGTTAATAGAAAAATTGCGCGCAGAAAATAACAGAAAAAGCTACACTGATATCATATAAAACACAAGTCGATATTCAATTATTGAAGGAGGCTTTTGCAACACAAAAGAAAAATGGGTAAAAAACTTTTATTAGAACATATTAACGTACCGGGGATACAATCTTTGGAAGTGTATCGTAAAATGGGCGGTTATGCATCAGTGGAAAAAGCACTTAAGACCATGTCGCCCGATGCAGTTGTTGAAGAGGTTAAGAAATCAGGTTTGAGAGGTCGTGGAGGTGCAGGATTTCCCACCGGTATGAAATGGAGCTTTTTGGCCAAACCTTCAGGTGTTTCGCGCTATTTAGTTTGCAATGCCGATGAAAGTGAGCCAGGTACTTTCAAGGATAGATATCTGATGGAAAAAATTCCACATGCCTTAATAGAAGGTATGATTACCTCAAGTTTTGCATTGGGTGCAAACACTTCTTATATCTACATCCGTGGGGAGTATTTTTATGTTTCCCGTATTCTCGAAAACGCTATTGCTGAGGCCTATGCTGCCGGTTGGTTGGGTAAAAATATATTAGGTACCGGATACGATCTCGACTTATATGTTCAGGTTGGTGCAGGTGCCTATATCTGTGGAGAGGAAACCGCGCTGCTTGAGTCACTCGAAGGAAAAAGAGGTAATCCAAGAATTAAACCTCCTTTCCCTGCTGTCAAAGGTTTGTACGATTGCCCTACTGTAGTTAATAACGTAGAAACAATTGCTGCCGTGGTTCCAATTGTTAATCATGGTGGAGATGAATATGCGAAGATAGGAATAGGAAAGAGCACCGGAACTAAATTGATTTCTGCTGGTGGCAATATCAATAAACCAGGAGTTTATGAAATTGAGTTAGGTGTTTCGGTAGAAGAATTTATATTTTCTGATGAGTATTGTGGTGGAATTCCTGATGGCAGAAAGTTAAAAGCTTGTGTTCCCGGAGGTTCATCGGTTCCCATTTTGCCTGCCGATTTATTGTTAAAAACCAGTACAGGTGACAACAGATTAATGTCGTACGAATCTCTCTCAGAAGGTGGTTTTGCTACTGGCTCCATGTTGGGTTCAGGAGGATTTATTGTATATGACGAGCGTGCCTGTATTGTAAGAAGCACATGGAATTACAGTCGTTTCTATCATCACGAAAGTTGTGGACAATGTAGCCCATGTCGCGAAGGAACAAGTTGGATGGAAAAGATTTTACATCGCTTAGAGTATGGTCATGGTAGGAGCGAGGATATTGACTTGTTGTGGGATATTCAAAGAAAAATTGAAGGAAATACCATTTGTCCTTTGGGTGATGCTGCTGCATGGCCTGTTGCTGCTGCAATTCGTCACTTCCGTCATGAGTTTGAGTATCATGCTAAATTTCCCGAAAAGGTAAAAGACATTAAGCATACTCCACCGCCAATGCCAGCAAGGGTGGCTGTTGGATAATTGTACTTTTCCTTTTTTTTATTATTGCTTGACCCTTTCATTTGCTTATGCAATTTGGTAGTGATAATCTCCTACACTTTAGTGTTTATACCGATGTCAAAAAAGAAATGATTTAGATTTGCTTTACTTCATTTGTACCAAACATGTTTTCAATAGGCATTTACCAGGGTAAGATTTAAAGCGTAATCCCGGTTTATAAAACTCATTGGAATACATAATTGAATTGTCAAACTTTTTTGTCTAAATCAAAAAATTCACATTCATACCCTTTTTACCCGAATTATTGTTAATTCAGGGGGCATAAATTTTTGAGTTTAGCGCTTAAATTCTATTTTCGCAACATGTTCAAAAAGGGAGTCTTACTTTTATTGTTTTTGTTAGCGCATTTTGCCTGGGCAGGGAATCCTACAGGTAAACCTTTCAAAAAAAAAGTAACACCCGAGGAGGCCGTTTCATTTTTAAAAGCCCACGAAATTACTGTTGATTCGTGTCATTTGCATTTGTACACCTCCATATATGAATGGATTGGCACCCGTTACAAATACAGAAGCAAGAAAGGTAGCGGTGGTTTAGATTGTAGCGGTTTCGCTAAAATCATTTACAAGGATGTTTATCACAAAGAGTTGAAAGGTGGCTCCGCAGATATATTCCCTAAAACCTTTGCCCTCGAAAAAAATCAACTTGAAGTGGGCGACTTGGTATTTTTTAAAATTAGACGCAATAGAATTTCTCACGTAGGTATTTACCTAGGCAACAATAAGTTTGTTCATTCTGCCGTTAAGGGTGGTGTGAGAATTGACAGCATGGAAAGTCCTTATTACAAAAAGACATTTTTTAAGGGTGGTCGTCTCTGATATTTTTTCTTTCAAGAGTATAATTTAATAGTTAATTTGGTGCCATAATTTTTGGTATGGAGCCTCTACTTATTTTAAATCATCAGCAAATTCAGCAAAAGATAAACCGTATGGCTTATCAGATTTTTGAGAATAATTTTGCCGAGTCGGATATTGTGCTTGCGGGCATTGAACAAAGGGGTTTTGTGCTTGCGCAGCGAATTGAAGTAGCGCTTAAAAAATTCTCTTCTCAAAACATTGTTCTGCTCTCTGTGGAGGTAGAAAAAGATGCGCCATATCAAAAAAATCAAGCACATATTATTGCTGCTGATTTAATTAAGGACAAGGTTGTGATTGTTGTTGATGATGTTTTAAATTCAGGTAAAACGCTGATTTACGGTGTCAATCGATTTTTGCATGCTCCTGTAAAAAAAATATCTACGCTGGTGTTGGTTGACCGCAATCACAAGAGTTTTCCTGTTAATGCTGATTATGTTGGTCTTTCTTTGGCAACCACTTTTAAGCAACATATCAAAGTAGTTTTTTCCGAGAGTGGTGATGCTGCCTATTTGCAGTAATTTTTTGCCATTATTTTTATGATTTTATTCCTTTTGGAGATTAATCATAATCATTAGATTTGCACACGATTACAAATAATAATACTATGATTTTAAGCAAAATTAATACTTGTAAATCAGGGTTGATGCTCTTATTGCTGTTTGTTGGATTTAATCAATCAAAGGCAGGAAACGAAGTTGCTGCATCCGACTCTGTAAAACCTGCTGTGCGCTACTGGCAATCATCCCTTGGTTTGTCAAATCCGGTATACCGTGATTATGCAACTTCTCCTTTGTATTATTCAGGGGTGGGTTTTAATATTAACACCGGCTGGCTTAAACGATCGGCAAAAAAAGAAAGACTATTTGAGATGCTTATATCCGCTGCTCCCACGTCTGCCAAGATACCGGCAAGCAATTATTTGGAACGCTCAGTTACTTCTACCTTTACCCAATTTAGTATGCGTTATCTAAAACTTTATGAATTAAAATCGCTATCTAAAGGTACAAGTCACTACAAGGTAGGTTTTGCCTTGTTGTCAACGCAACATTTTAGGACAAATAAATTTTTACAGAACAATGCCCTTGGAATTGAAAATATCTCTAATGTGATGCTTGCAGGGCAATACATGAGAGATGTTTCACGTAAAAGTGAAAAAAAAGTGAACCTACTATTTTTCAAGCCAACTCTAAAACCAGTAAAACGGGACCTACGCTTTCAGTTGAGTGTAGGTGTTTTAAATTTTAATTACAGACCTAGCTATGCATTTGCTTACGAAGGTTATTTAACAAGCAATACCAATCCGCTATCATGGATCTTAAATAACTACTCATGGTCATTAAATGGATGGCGCACGCAAGGAGAACTTGAATTGCTTACTTATTTAGAAGGAGGTAATGCCAGAAGTTGGTCCTATGTGTGGTCGGCCATGCATGTTCCGGGTAGATTTGAGACCTTTCAAATGGCCGTACACCAAATTAAGTACACCGTATTTTTTCAAAGAACAAAAAAGAAATCATGAAAAGAATTTTTATCCCTCTGATGGTAATAGCCATCCTTTTTTCTTCATGTGAAAAGTTGGTTTTTAAAGCCAATGAAGCTAGCTCCGATCCATTTACTAATTTTGATTATTTGTGGGGAGAATTAGATAAAAAATACAGCTATTTTGAGCTAAAAAATATAGATTGGAATAAGGCACGTGACTATTACAGATCCCAACTTAAAGCCAGCTCCACCGAAGAAGAACTATTTGAGGTGTTGGCAGCCATGATTGATACGCTAAGAGATGATCATAGCAATTTATTTAGTCCTTTCAATATATCATCATACAATATTGCTATTAGAAAGCCCATTAGCTTTAATTGGCGAACACTCAACGAATACTATATGCCCAACATTTGGAGCACCGGAGCTTTCTCACATGATTTTTTAGATAGCGGAAGAGTAGGGTACATTCGTTATGGCAGCTTTATGTCGGAATTCACGGAAGAGCAAATGGATTTTCTTTTGAAACGCTATAAAGATACCAAGGGGATTATTTTTGACGTTAGAGAAAATGGCGGAGGAAGCGTATTTAATGTGCCAAAAATATTAAAGAGATTTGCACCATCTGATATCACCGCAGGCTATTTTATAACGCGTAATGGCCCTGCTCACAGTGATTTCAGCGAGCGCGAAAATTTCATTGTAACGCCTCATGATGGGATCAGGTACTTGAATAAGGTAATTGTTTTGTGTGATCGTGGTTCATACAGTGCAACTACATTATTTTCACTTGCTACTAAAGCTTTTCCAAATATTGTGCTGATGGGTGACACTACCGGTGGTGGTGGTGGCCTTCCTAACGGTGGTCAATTACCCAATGGTTGGACCTATCGTTTCAGCGTGAGTCAATTACTTGATTTAAACGGAAAAAACTTTGCAGAGGATGGTGTTCCTCCCGATATTCACGTATCGTTTAATTCAACTGATCTTACCAGAGACGAAATATTGGAGCGGGCAATTGCTGAAATCAAATAGGTTGTTGTAACAGCTATTATAATTTTACTGTTTTGTGGTTCAATAGAAATCATCTATTCTATAGCTCCCGCCATGTTCGATGTCAGTTAGATAATATAATTTTATCCACATCTACACCAGCATCGTGAAGATCAAATGTTTTGATTCCCTATTATCGCTATGTTTAGCATTGCTTATGCTGTTGAGCATAGCTGCTTGCCAAAGAACAAGATATTACCACGATGTAAAAGTGGATGGAAATTTGGGATTTGATTTTTTGAAAACAACCTGCCTGTTAATCTCGAATTAATCAGTAGAAGTTACGTATGTAACGCACTAGTGATTTTATGAGGGCAATCCCGCTTAGCAGGTGTTTTCAATCCATTGAACCAATGGATTGAATTACAGCTGTTTCAGCGATTCCGCATTTTCTAATGCGGAATTTGTGTTAAATCATATTGTTACAACTGTTTTGTGGGAAAACTGTAAGGAAAATACTGATCTCATCAATACCCTTGGACTCAAGCCCTTAAAATAGTATTCAATTGCTTATCAAATAAAATGTACAGGTTCGCAAATTCGAATTGATGAATCTATAAGTAATCTACCTTCTGTATCCGCTGATGTATGCGTTCAAGTCTGAAATAGAAGTTTCAAAGTCAAACACATCATTCACCTTGTAGTAATTTCCGATATCAAAAGTTCTACCGTAAGCATACTTGGCAAACTCTAATCGAGTAGCTTCAAAATCAAAAAGGGTCATAATATCTCTCACATCAGCAGATAAAAGACAGTTGTGGTCAAATATTTGTTTGGCCAGGGTAAGTTTGCTGTCCTCAAAACTTTTGCTGCTAATAGAGTTTTTTGCATTAGCAAAATCGCCTGCACTCATTGGCCATGGGCAACCTGTTGGTCCATTATAGCCAGGAAGTACATAAACATTCTGTTGAACCGGAGCTCCGTTATTTGAGTGAACAGTGGTAGTAGTAGTTTCGCTGTATGTGGCATTGCTGTTTAACCCACCATTCATATTGATGTTCATGCTCACATTGGCTCCTCCCATGTTGGTGTTCATGCTGGCATTGTTACCTGTAGTAGTGGTAGTTTGCTGCACAACAGTGGTTTGCTGAGCGGGAACTACAGTTGTGGTAGTTACTTGCGCATTGCCTCTTCCTCCGGTAGGTGGTGCCTGATTCATTCCTGTTTGCATAGGCACTCCGGCAACAGGCACCTTGCTCAACATTTTTATCACATATTTTGAATTTTCGTTTTCAATTTGTGCACGCTTGGCTTCTGCCTCTTCAGCATTTTTTAAATCAAAATTTTGAGCCATATTGTTAGTAGCGCTCTTAATATTTTTTTGCAAGCTGGTAATTTTTTTCTTCTTGATTACATATGATTGGTGAAAGCCCATATCCAAATTAATTTTATCGTTCAAAGCGCCAAGCTCGGTATTTTGAAAAATAACCCTTATTTTATAAGATGCCATTGCCATGTTAGGTATCTTAACGTTGGTTTGAGGTTGTGTATTTTGTTGCAGTCCATTCATCACCAAAATAAATGGATCACCATCTTCCGAGAAAATTTCGAAGGTTGAGTTGCCATTTTGAGCAAAGCTGCTCATGCAGCTGAAAAATAATAGCGTAAAAAGTTGAATTAGCTTGTTTTTCATTGTTGTTGATTTTACTTGTTGATAATTATTTTCTTAATGATTTGTTGATTGTTGGCGGAAACCTTTACAAAATATATGCCACGTTCAAATGCTGCACGAATCTCTTTTTTGTTACCTGATATCTCTGTACTATGATAAACCTCCTTACCAATGGTATCAAAGATACGAATTTCTTGAATGTTTGCATTATTTCCTGAACTTACCGTAAACACTCCTTGAGCCGGGTTAGGAAAAACATCAATAGTCAATGTTTGCTCAAACTCATCAATTGAAGTAAACGAATTGGCTATATTAATATCATCGATGTACAGATTATTTCCGTAATTAGATTTGTTTTGAAATCTAATTTGAACCTTATCGTTACCAATGTAGTTGTTAAGGTTGAGGGTTTCGTTTCTCCATTGAGTGGCTGTTGGAACAAATGAAGTTGTTACAACCGTATTGCCCACCGTTGATAAGCCAATACTTCCTTTATTGTAAATCCTTGTCCAAGTTTCACCGCAGTTGGTGGATATTGAAATAATAAGTGAGTCAGATGCTGTGGTGGTAGAATATCTGGCATATGCTACATTAAAATTTAGGCGCAATGGGGTTACCGCAGCTGAAAAATCCATGTAAGGACTTATAATAAAATCGCTTTGCCCCGAAATATCGGTTGAATAGTTGTCCATTCTGAAACTTCTGTTACTATTTCCAAGTCCGCTGGCAGCCGTTGTAGAAGTCCAAGTAACATTGTTATTTGGATTTAAAATACTCCAGTTATTGCCCGGAAATGGCGTAGTTTCAGCTCCTTGAAAAACCGGTATCGATACTATTGGGTTAGGGTTGATGACTGTGAAACTGACTGTACGTTGGTTGTTTGCGGTATTTAAATCAGTCCCATTATTGGGATTGATAAGCTCGAACACCAAGGTTTGATTGCCAGCCGATAAACCTGTTATCGCAGGTAAATTGATTACCGTTGTTTGTCCTGAGGCCAAGTTGCCTGTCCAACTAAAAGGGACGGCTGTACCGCCATTGATGGTGCTATTGATGGTAAAGCTTGTAAGCGCTGATTGGCCGTTGTTTTTTACAGTTATAGTAGGAGTAATTGAAGTGTTACAGGTGCTAAATCCATCTACAGGTGTTACCACATTTAGTATAGAGGCATCCAAAGCCAATACTACTCCGTTGGGATCATATCCATCTAGCACCGTAGCACCGCTATTGCTTGGGTCAAGCCAAAATTTAAGTTGGGTACTGTTGGTACCACCACCTAACCAAGAGGTAGAAAATTTTCCGTAGTTGTCGAACATGCTTGAGGCAGGTGCACCACAGTAGGAGGGGCCACCATACAATTGCCCCACAATTCTTTTGTTTTGATCATAAAGCGGTGAGCCCGATGAACCACCTTCGGTGCAGCCACTTGTCCATTGACCCACACGCCAGCATTGTGCCCCACTCATAGTGGTACTTTGTGTTGGGTTGGGAGCAGCAGAAAATTTCTTTATATCACCATCTGGGTGATGTATGCCATAGGCCGAATCGGCAGGTATATTGAGGTTAGACCAGCCTGAGAAATAAACATTGTAATTAGTTGGTATGGTACCATTACTTAAACCACCTGTAATTTCTACCAAACTAAAATCACTGCCTGCGCTCTTGGCTCTTTGAACGGATCCTGTTAGCGATTGGAATGAAGGAGAAGAGGCAGGGTTGTTGCAAGTTGCCGATTGCCAATTGAATCGGAACACCCAAGAGCCGAAGCCGCTGCTACCGCAGTGATTAGCAGTAAGCACATATGGTTTGCCATCTTGAGCGGTATTGTTCACAAGTGATCCTGAACAAAAGCCATTGCCACCGCTCACCAACATCACTGATGATTTAATTTGATCTTCCCAACCAGAAGCAAGGGGACAAGCCACATTGTTTTGACATGAGCCAGATGTACCGAACCCCTTGGTAAAATCCTCACTAAAAATATTTCTGTAGGCATGCGTTACTGTAGAGATATTAAAACTTCCCATACCGCTTACGTGCTTTGGTTCAAAATACTCCACAATAATTTGATCACCCTGCACTAAGTCGGTCGCAAACAGGCGGTCATCCTGATTATTTAAGTGAGTAAACGCACCTATCACCATAGTATGGTTGTGGTTGTAAACAAACATTTCTGCATCGGGAGGTAATTGGTAGTAGGAGAACTGCAAATTAATAGAATATGCATCAGTAGAACTGATTTGCAACTGCCAAAGACGGTCACCGTTTGGATAGGTAAACCAGCTTCCGCTGTTGTTGGGATTAAGATTTACGTCAAAATTTTTTCCAAACCTATAAGGGCCGTTGCCTTTAATGTTCAATGTTTCGTCTTCAATCAGCATGGCATCTACATCAAAAGTTGGCATCTTAGCTATTTCAATTGATTGATTTACCTTAGGAGAAAAACCCTTTGGTGAACCGCCTATACTAAACTGTGCCGTTACAGTTTGAGCGCAAGCCATCAATATCATTGTTCCATAAAAGTAAAATTTATTTAATTTCATACAATACGGTATTTAAGTGGTCTATATTCAGTTTAATAGGGTTGTATCCTAAATTTTTTAATCTTGTGATGTCAAATATAAGTTCTTTTTTTATTTCATCGGCACATGTATCGCCATTATTGTCATGAACCAGATATAGATTGGTTTGCACAGGGTTAGATTTTGCAATGCTGCTGTCGCAAATAAGCCGAAAGGTATGGGGTTTACAACCTCCATTGTGCACAATTTTAAAAACAATGTCATTGCCATTAATCTTTACAGACTCTACCAAGTAGCCAAGTTTGTTCGATGCTTGATAGTAGGCCATCATTTCTACTTTGGGAATTTCCTTTTTACTGTTGCCAGGTATTGATTTTTTGTTGCAAGCTGCAAGCATCAACAAACATCCTACAATCATCAAACTAGTCGGTTTCATGTTCATTTTTTTTATTCAAGTAAATGTCAATTAATCCTTCAGGTGCATGAATGCGTAGCGTTTTTTCGGAACGGTTTACTTCCTGCAATATATCATTGTTGAGCGGAACCAAAATTTCATCATACCCTTTCATAATTTGCAAAATAGTTTGTTGCGGCATTTCCATCACATCCTTCACTTTTCCTATATCGCCATACGCTTCATCTATCACCGTATAGCCAACAATTTCGTGAAAATAAAACTGCTTGCCCGATAGTTGAGGGAGCAAACTCAATGGCAAATAGACTTCTTTTCTGAGTATATTCTGAATATCTTGTTCGCTATTAAATCCTTCAGCTTTAAGCCAAATCATTTCCTTGTCTCGCACTTGCGCTGAGGTGATAAAAAAGGGTGTAAGCGTGCCACTAAGGTCAATCAGTATACTTTTTAAATCACCGTAGCGTTGTAAGTTGTCTGTATCTGCCTTTACGGCAAAAGTGCCATCATAGCTAACAGGTTTGACTATATAGCCAAAATAAAAGCAATCCTCCTTGTTCATTTTTTTCGGTACT
>JBILUU010000421.1:0-2583 GCA_044370815.1 Bacteroidia bacterium | reverse complement strand
AAAGTAGCAGCAGCTTGCTTTTTTGTTACGCTCTGCCTTATTCTTATAAGCCAAGGCACATACGATCCTGGAGATGGTGTGCAGCACTTTTTAATTGCAAAATATGCCTTGCATCACCCACACTTGTTACTCGATCATTGGGGTAAACCTATATACACACTTTTATGTATGCCATTTGCTCAATTGGGATTTGTTGGCAGTAATATTTTCAACTTGTTGTGTAATACCTTTACGGCAATACTAGCTTGCAAAATATTGCGGCAATTGGGGTTCGACAACACGGTCCTTTGTTTTGTATTGGTGTTTTTTTCTCCCTTGTTTTTCATGACTAGCTTCAGCGGATTAACCGAACCCACTTTTGCTCTTTTGTTAACTGCTGCTGTTTGGCTCATGCTCAAAGGCAACACGGCTATGGGCGCCCTGGTGCTATCTTTTATGCCATTCGCACGAACAGAAGGATTTTTTCTTATCCCCGCTTTCATTGTGTATTTAAAGATGCATAAACAATGGAAAAGTATCTTATTAACAGGCACGGGTACCTTGGTGTATTCTATAGCAGGTTATATAGCCGCTGGTGATTTGCTTTGGATTGTTCATCAAAATCCTTACAAGGGTGCATTAGATATTTATGGCAAGGGGTCACTTTTTCATTTTGTGGCGGCCAACGATCGCCTCTTTGGGTTACCCCTTGTAGCCTTATTTGTTATCGCCTGCTTGGCCTTACTCGCTAAAGGAAAAAAACATCCGCAGTTTTCGTGGGGTTTAATACTATTAGTGCTCGGATCATTCACTGTTTATTTTATAATGCATTCTATTTTTTGGTGGAAAGGATTGTTTGGCTCTTTAGGACTTCACCGTGTTATGGCCGGTGTTGCTCCTATGTTTAGCATTGTGGCATTCATGGGATTGAATACAGCCCTTGACTTTTCTTCAAAAATGAGCAAGCTAAAACCAATGTTGCTGATGGCGATTATAGCAGCCGTAATTATTTGGCCATTTAAACAATACCAACCTCCTTTAAGGCCCGATTTAGAAACTAATGTACTTATCAATACAGCAACATGGATCAAGCAATACAAAGTGCCCACCAACAAAAAAGTGTTTTGTATGTACCCCATGCTAAGTATGCTACTAAATGTTGATCCATTTAACACGGCCTCATACATCAGTACTTGTATGCTGCAGTACCCCGATTTCAGCAATTCTTTACAAACTGGTGACATAATTTTTTGGGACTCACACTTTGGTGTTGAATGTAAGGTTACTCCCAATGATATTGCTGCAATCCCTCATGTAAAACAGTTAACACAGTTTCAACAAAGCGATCGGTCAGGAAAAACTTTTAAAGTGGTTGTTTTTTCGGTGGTGAAATAATCAAGATTGTGTTTTTATAGTGCTATTCATACTTCTATTTATCGATAGAAAAAACCTTGTTTTAATTTTTGTGTTGTAGCTTTAATTAATACTTTATTTGCAAGTTGAAATTTTCACATAATGAACAAATACATTACCAAAATAAAAGCCGAGATTGAGCCGTTGCGTCAGCAAATTATTAATCATAAAGTTTATGCGGCTATCGAAAATTTAGATGACTTAAAGGTTTTCATGCAGCATCATGTGTATGCGGTATGGGATTTTATGTCGTTGTTAAAAGCATTGCAAAATCAATTAACCTGCACTGCTACACCTTGGTTTCCTGTTGGCTCTGCTGATAACCGTTATTTAATTAATGAAATTGTTGTTGGTGAAGAGTCAGATATTGATTTAAACGGAAAACGCATCAGTCACTTCGAGCTCTATCTCGATGCTATGAAACAAAGCGGTGCAGACACTTCGGAAATCGAGAGCTTTATTAATAAATTGCGCTCTTCCGGCAACTTTGAGTCAGCATTTTTAAGCGCTCTAACACCGCAAGAGGCCATTTCATTTGTAAACTATACATTCACCATTGTTGCAAGCAATAAAGCACACCTACAATCGGCTGTTTTTACTTTTGGTCGCGAAGATCTTATACCGGGCATGTTTTTGTCTGTTATCAATGAAATACATAAAAATTTTCCCACTGAAATAAGTATATTCAAATATTACATTGAGCGACACATTGAGGTTGATGGAGATCATCACAGTCATCTTGCGATGCAAATGACCGAAGAACTATGCGGAGATAACGAGCAACTATGGCAAGAAGCCCAAGAGGCCGTTATTGCATCTTTACAGCAAAGGTTAGCCCTTTGGGATGGGGTATATAAAAAAATTACAGCAAATAAAGTGAGCAATAATAAGAAGCAACAAGCCACAACGCTCAATCATTGATTTCGAGAAATGATTTACAGTTTCTTTACCGTTTACGCATTTTTAACCCGAATTCCAATAATGCGCTTGCATTAGAAATAAATAGCTAACATGTTTCATTGTAGTTTGGTGTTTAAAAAAAATGATGTTGGCCTTGTGAAAATGGCGTTAAGAAAAATATAATGGAAGGCTTTCGATTATTTAGAAGTTGAATTAATAGATTTAAAACAGATTTTTTTTAGAATGAAAAGAAAAACTGTTTGAGCGCTAGCGAGTTTTTTTCTTTTAGCC
>JBILUU010000433.1:0-2592 GCA_044370815.1 Bacteroidia bacterium | reverse complement strand
GAGCCCGGCTTCGGCCCCCCACCCTCGTTAAACACTGTTAACAACGGCTTTGCTATATTTTCAAGTTATAACTTTCCTGCAGGTACCGAAAGTAGATTGATTTTACCCTGCATGGACTTTTCTTCCAGTTCATCTCCTGTGATGACTATTAGTATGGCACAAAACGATGATCTTTCAAACAGAGATGATCGTGTTAGAATTGAGGTTTCAACAGATGGAGGTAATACCTGGAGTTTCGTGCCCGGAGCGCCAACATGTAACCGATATAACGCAGCAGCCACTACTATGTTTTGGCAAGATTTTTCGGTATGCTTATCCGCTTATGCAGGGAACCCAAATGTTCGTTTAGCACTAAGAGCAATAGGTGAAAATGGATACAGCATGGCAGTAGATCAAATAAAAATTGAAGATGCCTGTCCAACGGTGAATACATTAACTGCCAGCTCAATAGGTTTTACGAATGCTACAATTAATTGGAATTCGATAGGTTGTGGCGCATCTGCATTTGATGTTGAATATGGACCTGCTCCTTCAGGACCATATACATTGCTACCTCTTGGTTTGGTTACCTCTACCAATCTCACAGGACTGACATCATCCACTACCTATCAATACAGGGTTAGAACCAACTGTGGTGGTCCTTTAAGTCCTTGGAGCGCTTTCCAAACATTTTCTACATTAGCAGCCCCACCTGCCAATGATGCATGCCCCGGCTTATTGTTAACACCGGGTTTAACATGTACTTATGTGGCTGCCACAACTGTTAATGCTACTCCTTCTGCGGTAGCAACGCCAACTTGCGGAGGAAATCCTGATGATGATGTTTGGTATAATTTTGTTGCACCTTCAAACAATGTAACAATCAATGCGCAAGCTACCTCAGGTGTAGACCTAGTTGTGGTGCTTTATCAAGATAACAGCTGTACCACCCCTGCTGAAGTGGCCTGCGCTGATGCTACCTTTGCAGGTGGTACCGAATCGCTCAACATCACCACACTCACTGCCGGTAACACTTACCGAGTGAGGGTTTACGATAAAAATACTGGGGCTACAGGAACCTTCAACATATGTGCAACCTATGTACCTAACGCACCATTAAATGATAACTGCGGAGGAGCTTTTACACTTACTCCGGGCGCTTCTTGTACCATTACTGCCGGAACTGCTGAAGCAGCGACTCCTTCACCACAAGCAACAGCTTGCAGCGGTGACCCTGATGATGATGTGTGGTACAAGTTTGTGGCCTCTTCAACTTCAGTTGATATCACAGCAGTAGGTGCCATTGGCATGGATTTGGTACTTGAACTATTCGATGGCTCCTGCGGTGCACCAACAAATTTGGCGTGTGCCAACCTATCGGGTTCTGGTGGTACTGAGGTAATTTCTCAAGGCGGTCTTGTTCTTGGAAATACTTATTTGGTAAGGGTTTATGATTTTGGCAGCGGTTACCCCAGCGCAAGTACTTTCGACATCTGTGTTGTTAATCAAACCGTACTCAATCCTCCCCCTGCCAATGATTTGTGCGCCAATGCCATTTCATTAACCTCCAATCCAACTTGTGTTGCAACAGCAGGTACAACTCTTGGAGCAACAAATTCAGGTTTGGCTGGTAACTTATGCGGAGGTTTTGTGGCCAATCCTGATGATGATGTTTGGTATAGTTTTGTTGCAAGTTCAACAGCCCACGATATTATTGTAAGCCCATCGGCACCCCTCAACGCAGTGCTTGAACTCAGGACTGCCGCTTGTAATGGCACCCTTATACAATGTGTTGACGGAGCTGGCGTTGGCGGAAGTGAAACACTCAGCTTACAAGGATTAAGCATAGGCACTACCTACCGTATAAGAGTATTCGGACGCGGAGTTGGTGCTGCCACCCAAGGCAGTTTCAATATTTGTGTTGTAAATGGTGTGGTAACTCCAGGGCCTGCCAACGACAATTGCGCAACAGCCACTGTGCTTACTCCAAGTGGTTCTCCAACTTGTTCGTCACCAACCAACTCTACTGTTTTAAATGCAACCCAATCGGCACCTTCAACAACATGCTTCGGCACCAATAATGATGATGTATGGTTTCAATTTACAGCCACACAATCAATACACAATGTAATCGTTACCGGTTCGGCTCAATTTGATGCTGTGGTAGAAGCTTTCAGTGGCGCATGCGGAGCATCGGGTATATCTTGTATGGATCTTACAGGTAACGGTGGAACAGAAACGCTATCTTTAACAGGTTTAACTGCTGGAACCACATATTATGTAAGGGTTTTTGATGTAAACCCCGGTGTACCTGCAACGCTAACCTTCACTATTTGTGTTACCACTCCCACCATTCCGGGCCCTCCTGCTAATGATTTAATTTGCAACGCCACCACTATTTCTGCGGCAAACAGTTGTAATCCATTCCTTCAAAACGCGGCAGGAGCTACTTTATCACCACAAGCTGTTCCTTCATGCGGAGGAACACCCAATGATGATGTTTGGTATAAATTCATTGCTGCCCAAACCTCAGCAATTGTGCAGGCCACCGGGCAAGGAACCTACGATATGACAATAGCAGGTTATGGAGGTACATTTGTATCACCGGTATTT
>JBILUU010000073.1:0-9934 GCA_044370815.1 Bacteroidia bacterium | reverse complement strand
ATGCATTTACTCACTTTGAGTATCAAGAGCCAGATGAATACCGTGTTGACGAGCACCTCAAAACATTTGTACAACATGCTTCATTTTCGCACACTGTACACGATAGTGAGCATTTTTACACCTCGCGAAACGAATTAGGTAATTTTTTCAAAGGCAAGAAAACATTTCTGCTCGAGAGTTTTTACCGCCACATGCGCAAGAAACATCATGTGCTAATGATCAATGATACCGAGCCCTTGCACGGACAATGGAATTTTGATCACGACAACAGAGAAAAACTTCCAAAAGATCACAAACCGGTTGCTCCACTCTTATTTTCGAACAAGGTTTCAGATATTGTTCAGGAAATTAAAAATGCCAATGTTAAAACAATTGGAACAATTGATGCCAATAATTTTATTTGGCCTATAACACGCAAACAATCGTTGGCATTACTTGATTTTTTTAACGATCATTGTTTGAGCTTGTTTGGCACCTTCCAAGATGCCATGGTTCCTGGTGAATGGTCGCTATATCACTCACGACTGTCGTTTGCCATGAACATCAAGCTGATTTCACCAAAGGAAGTTATTGATAGTGCCATTGCGGCTTACGAAAAAAACAGTGCGAAGATAGCATTCAACCAACTTGAAGGTTTTGTACGCCAAATCATTGGATGGAGAGAATACATGCGCGGAATTTATTGGCTAAAAATGCCTGAATATGCCAAACTCAACTACTTTGAACACAATGAAAAACTTCCCGATTGGTATTGGACGGGCAAAACAAAAATGAATTGTCTTAAAAATGCCATACAACAGTCGTTGCAGTATGCATACGCACATCACATTCAAAGATTGATGATTACAGGCAACTTTGCTTTGTTGGCAGGCGTGCATCCTGACGAGGTAGATGCTTGGTATTTGGGCATTTATATTGATGCTTTTGAATGGGTTGAAATTACCAACACGCGTGGAATGAGTCAGTTTGCCGATGGTGGTATTGTAGGATCTAAACCCTATGTGAGTGCCTCGGCATATATTCATAAGATGAGCTCCTATTGTAGCGGTTGCTACTACAACAAAGCTTTAAAAATAGGTGATAAAGCATGTCCTTTCAATAGTTTATATTGGAATTTTTATGACCGTCACGAAAGCAAATTGGCAAAAAACCCACGTATTGGCATGATGTATAATGTTTGGAAAAGGATGAGCCCACAAGACAAAGCAGACATCTTAACACAAGCCGAAAAATATCTTAAACAAATAAATGAATTATAAATGAAAACAGGTATCGTTTGGTTTAAAACAGATTTAAGACTTAGAGACAATGAAACGCTGATTAGCGCTATAAAACAGTGCGAGAGCATTATCCCTGTGTATGTAATTGATGAATCTCAGTTTGGCAAAACATCTTTTGAGACATTAAAAACAGGTGCTTTTAGGGCACAATTTTTATACGAGTCATTACAAAATTTAGATAAGCAATTACGCCAAAGGGGCTCAGGATTGCTAGTGCTGAAAGGCAGACCGGAAATAGAAATTCCAAAAGTTGCTGCTCGGTATAACGTGCAAAAATTATTTGTAAAAAAAGAAGTTGCACCCGAGGAGCAAGCCACCCATACAAGTGTAGAGGCTGCTTTGTGGAAGCTTCAAATATCTGTTGAAGTATACAGCACAAGCACGCTTTAT
The DNA here is from genome assembly GCA_044370815.1 of Bacteroidia bacterium. GTDB lineage: Bacteria > Bacteroidota > Bacteroidia > UBA4408 > UBA4408 > CAIKXD01. Next base: position 8,264 of record JBILUU010000073.1, on the reverse strand, counting down.
CATGCTAAAGACCTCCCATTTGCCTTAAAAGATATTCCCGAGGTGTTCACTTCCTTCCGAAAAAAGGTAGAGAAAGATGCACAAATCAGAACTTTGTTTGAGGCACCCGAAAAAATATCATCTCCCCCGATAGAAACATTGCAAATGCCTTCTTTAATGAGTCTTGGCATCAAAGAAACAACTATTGACAAACGCGCTTGTCTCGTATTTAAGGGAGGCGAAGAAGAAGCTTTGAAAAGACTTCAACATTATTTTTTTGAAACAAAATCTTTATCAGAATACAAGGAAACAAGAAATCAATTGATTGGTGCCAACTATTCCAGCAAGTTCTCTGCTTGGCTTGCCATGGGATGTATTTCGGCTCGTTATATCTACTACATGGTAAAATCATATGAAGATACTTTTGGTGCCAATAAGTCTACCTATTGGTTGATATTTGAATTGTTGTGGCGTGATTATTTTCGATTCATGATGAAGAAACATCAGCATCATTTCTTTTTACAAGCAGGCATTAGAAACAGCAATGATAAATTGAATAAGCATCATGCCGGTTGGTTCGAAAAATGGAAAAATGGCAACACCGAAATTGATTTTGTTGATGCCAACATGCTTGAATTAAAACTAACGGGGTTTATGAGCAACAGGGGTAGACAAAATGTTGCAAGTTACTTGTGTCACAATATGAAACTTGATTGGCGCTATGGTGCTGCTTATTTCGAGGAGCAATTAATTGACTATGATGTATGCAGCAATTGGGGAAATTGGATGTATGTGGCAGGTGTAGGAAATGATCCAAGAGAAAACAGAGTATTTAATATGGACAAGCAAGCAGCTATGTATGACCATGACCAATCGTACAGAAACTTGTGGCTACAGAGCTAAAAGGCACCGCAAATTTCTCTTACATTACAACCTTATTGACCGACTGAACAAAGCATGAAAAATACTTTGCTTTGAGGTAGGTAGAAATTGCTTACTGGCTAACGAGACTTACGAGGTGCTATTTTTACCCCACTTACGTTAAAGTTATTTGCAATTCGTGGAGTTATATCTTTGTAAAAATCTCTGAACTTTAGCATATCATTTTCAACATTGCCAGTCAATTGCACTACAGGACCAAAGCCGGCTTCTTTTTTGGCATAGTCTAAAAAGCCTGCAATCACTGGCACATTGGCTTTCATGGCCACGTAATAAAATCCTGATTTCCAATGATCAACCCTTTTGCGTGTGCCTTCGGCAGCCATTACCAAATACATTTGATCGGAAGCAGCAATTCGCGTAGCCATTTCATCTACAATGTGATGACTAATTTTTCTATCGATGGCAATGCCTCCTGACTTCTTGAGCAGATAGGAAAACGGAAAAACGAACAATTCCTTTTTGATCATGTAATTTACACGATACCCAACCAGGTGCAAAGCACCTAGTGCAAATACAAAATCCCAATTGCTTGTGTGAGGGGCGCCTATAATCACACATTTATTTAGACCGGCCGGAATTTCGCCTTTCAGCTTCCAGCCGAGTAGCCTAAATATCCATGAGAAAATACGCGACAAACAAGCTATTATATGAGGTTAATTTTATTCAACAAATCATCACGATAAGAACCGCCAATGGGCAAAATCTTCTTGTCAATATCTAAAATTAAGTTAGGATATTCAATAGCAGCGATGCGCTCAATTCGAACAATAAATGAACGGTGAATTCTTATAAATTCTGATGGAGGCAACTTTGAAAGAATATCTTTCATTGTGCTGTGTATGGTATACCTGGTTGTGGTGGTATTTACAATTACATAATCTTTAAGTGCTTCAATAAACACAATATCGACATTTTTAACCTTGGTTAAACGGCTGTTGGCTCTGATGAAAATACTGTCTCTTGATGCATCTTTACTTTCCACTAAAGAGTACAAGAAATCTCTTTCCTTTTGCACTTCAGTTACCTTTTGGTGTTTGTATAATGCCATTTCTACGGAAGTGTGCAAATCAACCTCTTTAAATGGCTTGATAATATAGCCATATGGTTCGGTAATTTTTGCCTTGCTGAAAGTGCTTTCATCCGCATAAGCTGTTAGAAAAATAACAGGAATATTGAGCTTTTCTTTAATGACTTGTGCCGCTTCAATACCACTCATCGAACCTTTAAGCATAATGTCCATCAATACCAAATCAGGATTTTTTTCGGTTGCTGATACAATTGCATTTTCGCCAGTCGAAACAACATCAACAACGTTATAACCTAACTTTTTTAAGCTTTGTTGAATATCTTTTGCAACAATACTTTCATCCTCTACAATCAGAATATTTGTTTTACTCATGTTATTTAATTTTTATTTAAAATCTTAAAGTTAAACTTTATTTCGGTTCCCGGAAAAATATTTCGATGAGTTAGTTCGCCACCTAACTGATCAACAAGGGACGTAACAAGCTGCAGGCCTAGTGATTCGGTATTTTTGACATCAATTTCAGGTTTTATGCCAACACCATCATCAGCTACAATAATTTCGACAAAATTATTAGTCTTTTGTACTTTAATACTAATTTTTCCCTTTCTTCCTTCGGGAAATGCATATTTAAATGCGTTTGATATCAGTTCATTTACAATGAGTCCGCAAGGTATAGAAACATCCAAATTCAGAAAAATATTGTCGGTAATCACTTCAAGTGTGATCTGTTCTTCATTTGCTTGATAACTTCCTTTTAAGTTATCACATAGATTTACAATATAATTTCCAAAATTAAGACTGCTGAAATCTTTGGATTGATATAAACTTTCATGAATAAAGCTCATAGAGCGCACCCTATTTTGCAATTCAGAAAATACTTGGTATGAATTAGCATCCTTCAAATATGCTTTTTGAAGATTGAGTATGCTTGATATTACTTGCAGATTATTTTTTACACGATGATGCACTTCCTTTAACAGCACCTCTTTCTCCTTAAGTGATTCAACTATGCTTTTTTCTGCCAACTTTCTGTCGGTAATATCATGTGCAATGTACGACACTTCATACACCTTACTATCAGGCAAAATAATTGGATCTAGGTAAATCAAATAATAAGAAACACGGCCTTCGTGATTCAATACTTTCACCTCGGTCTGCAAGGATTTTCCTTTTAATGCTTGCCTATGATATTTTAAAAAATTTTGAGCAACCGCTCCGGGCAACAGTAATTGTGCAAATATTTTCATATCGGCACCTATGTTAGGTTGCATACGAAAATCCTGCATAGCTGTTTGCGCAAACAACTCATTGAAAGAGGTGAGTCGATAGTTATAATCAATGGTATAAATTTGATGAGAACTATTTTGAAAAATAGCTGTCAACTTTGCACTCTGAGTGACAATCTTCTCTTCAGTTTTTTTCTTTTCGGTAATGTCATAGGCAATGATAGCTACCTCATTGATTTCAGTATTTTCATTCCTAACAGGATTAAGGAAAATTTCATAAATTTTTTGAACACCTTTTTTATTGGTGATCATGATTTCAAAATGTTTGCTTGAACCGCTTAAAGCCTCCTTCATTTTTTTATTCCAATGGCGGTTTACTTTTTCATCGCTATAAATGGGTGCACGATCCATCGCCAAACCCACATATGGTTTCACCCCATACACATCTTCGAGCCAATTTGCGGTATTGGTATTAAAAATAGACATTTTGTTATGCCTATCAACTGCCATTACCAGATAGTTGCTGCTTTCAATAATGGAATTGAGCTTTGCAGTTTGCAGCTGTAATAACTCTTGGTTCATTTTACTTTCGGTGATGTCTTCACACACCAATACTAAATAAGCAGGTTCTTGATGTTCATTTAATACCAATGTAACATTTACATTGGTTTCAATAACTCTGCCGGTTTTATGCCTATACTTTCTTTCGACCGTGAAATTTAAAATCTTTGAATGAATGATTTCTTCAAATTGCTGCTGTCTAAACGGCAATTCTTCGGGCAGTGTAATATCCTGAAAGCTCATACCTAAAAGCTCAGATTCAGTGTAGCCTAATATATTGCAAAACCGCTGATTTACTTGAACGTACTTACCGCTTAAATCAATACGCGCTATGCCAATAAAAACCTGATTATATATTGCCTTGTACCTCTCCTCACTCAGATGCAACCTTTCACGTTCCTTTTTAATTTTGGTAATATCTCTAGATACTCCCATGCTACCAATATTTCTTCCTTGCTCATCAAACAAACCTGTGGCCGTTACAAAGCTTTCAAATACTTCACCATTTTTTCTGCGATTACTAACTTCTCCCGAAAAAACTCCATCTAAAAGCATCCTTTTATGAACAGATTTAAAAGAAGCCTCTGAGGAGTACAACATACTGATAGGTTTTCCAATAACCTCATCATATGAGTACCCAAAAATAATTTGAGCAGCTCGGTTGAACTCAGTAATTGCAAGATTATTGTCATTTGCAAGAATCATATCCAAAGAACTGTTGATGATACTTTTTGTGTATTCCTTTGACTTCAACAACTCTTTTTTGGCTAACTCCTTTTGCGCGATTTCATTTTTTAGTTTTTGGTTGGTTTCCTCTGCTATTTGTGCTCTCAAGGTTTCGCGAACCAATAACTTTTCGGTTTCTATAGGGTGTATGGCAAGCAAAATGCATGATTCGCTTTGATAAGTGTACGGTATACTGCGCGTTTCAACCTGCATTACCTTGCCACTTTTGGATTTTATATCCACCTCAAAAAATACATCCTCTTTTCCTTTATAGGCATCAACAATTTTCTTTTTGAATGCAGATTGAAATTTCGGTTGCACAAAATCGAGGATAGCCATTCCCAACATATCTTCCTGCCTTTCAAACCCGAAAAACATGAGGCCCTTCTGATTAACAAAAAGGATCTTTCCATGCTTATGAATCACTATTCCCTCTGGAATAAAGTTAACTAAATTCTTATAATTCTCATGACTTTTTTGCAACTCATATTCAGTATTCTTTTCTTTAGAAATATCCGTTACAAATCCCTCTATGGCAATTGCAGTGCCATCCTCATTAAATATTCCTTTACCGTTCTCGTGTAGCCATTTTAACTCACCATGTTTGGTTTTGATGCAATAGTCAACAGAGTAAGTCTCTTTACGTTGCAGAGCTTTTTGTATTTGCTCCCAAACATATTTTCTATTTTCTTTTATTATGATGTTGTTGTAGCAAATCACATTATTATTCAAAAGCTCTGATTCATTGTAACCTGTAAGTTCTTTACAACCTTCACTCACAAATTCCATGGTATAATGCCTATCATTTTTGCAACGAAAAGCCATGCCTTGTAAATTACTAATCAGCGTACTCATTTGTCTCTCCCTTTCCTGCAGAGACCTCTCAACCTGCTTACGATAAGTAATCTCACCAAAAATAACCTGAATAGCGGTTTTTCCCTTGTACAAAACAATATTACTACGCGCCTCTATATCTATCTCATCATTTTTAGATGTAAATAATTTCATCTCGACAGGTCCGAATTTTTTACCCTTAAAAATAAGTTTGATTTTCCTTTCAATTTCAGATTTATCACGCGGCAGCAAAAAATCGAAAATACCGTACCTGCATTTCATATCAGCAACAGAAGGCACTTTTACTATTTGACAAGCACCTATGTTGGCATATAAGATTTCTTCTTGGGTGAAAATAACAACACCTTCGGGCATATTTTCCACCAATGTTTCATAGCCCTCCTTGCTTTCCTTTAACTCAAGTTCAAGAATTTTTCGATCGGTAATATCTACTACGGTTCCCACAATTTTCTCAACCTGCCCCTCGAGATTGTACACAGCTTTTCCTTTTACATGCAAATATTTGATGCGCTTCTTACCTGTAATAATTTTATAATCCATGTTAAAATGATCAGCGGTTCTGATACACTCTTGAATAGCTTGAAACAAGGAATCATGCTCATCGGGATGAACATGCTTTTCGAAATATTTTTTTAACCCAGGCGGATTCTGTTTGTTTGAAATCTCATGAATGGTAAAGGCAGAAGGCGACCAATACACATCGAAGTTATTGACATTAAATTCCCAATTACCGCTTTGTGTGATGTCCTGCTCCTCTATTCTTTTATCGTATTCATCTCTTAGCAACCTACTAAGTTCAATTCTATCTGAAATATCCCTTATAATGGTCTGAATCATGTTTTCATCACCAACGGTTAAATCGGTGATATTAATTTCCGCATCAAACAAATCACCATTCTTTTTCAGCATATTTAAATGCAACTTAGCGTCACTATTCAAATTTGAAGAGCGAATAAATTGGGAAATTTTTTCCTTGCTGTTTGATCCGTCTGGCTGTATCATAGGGCATAAATCCCATATTGACTTGCCAATGAATAAATTTTTATTCCCTAAAAAAAGTTGCTCTGTTCTATCGTTACATTCAACAATAACATTCCTTTGAATCACCAAAATAACATCATTTGATTTTTGGAATAATAAACGATACTTTTCAAGACTAAGACTATTAAGCCTCTCGAACTTCCTAATTACATTTAATCCGGGAAAATAAAAATCAGTGGAATCCATTTTGCTTCTCAGCAACTCGATTTCAGCAATCAGTTCTTCTCTCGTTTTAGATTCTAGCTCTTTCACAAATATTTTATGGAGAGCCAATATAATAATTTTTTTTGAGATGCCTCAAAAGTTCATTTTTGCTATATTTTTTGGTGTATGTTCGGAAAAAGTAATAATGAACGTAAGCAATTAAGGAAATTCAAAAAAAAGCACTATTCATGATATTTTTTTATGTTAAATAGTATCTTTGCCCACCTTAAATTACATTGTATGACTAAAATTAAATTTGGAACAGACGGATGGAGAGCAATCATCGCAGAAGATTTCACAGCTGCTAACGTAGCAAGAGTATCGGAAGCAACAGCCAAATGGGTATTAAAAAACGGAACATCAAAGTCGGTTGTTATTGGTCATGATTGCCGATTTGCCGGTCAGCTTTTTGCCGAAACTTGCGCTCAAGTAATGATTAGTTATGGCATCAAGGTAAGTATTGCGCGCAATTTTGTTTCAACACCTATGATATCTTTAGGTGCAGTTAAGTTGGGAACCGATTTAGGCATAATTATTACAGCAAGTCATAATCCCCCTGCATACAATGGATTTAAAATTAAAGGTAGCTACGGTGGACCGCTCATGCCCGAATTAGTTCAAGATATAGAGGATATGATTGCAGACACTTGCACTATCAACCTTAAAGCAAAATCAATTGATGAATGGGTAGCTTTGGGCAAGGCCACAATTGTTGATTTAGAAAGCATGTATGTAGAGCATGTTGAGAAAAATTTTGACTTGGATGCTATCAGAAATGCTGATATGCAATTTGCATATGATGCCATGTATGGTGCGGGTCAAAATGTGATGCGCAGACTATTTCCCGACATTACTTTTTTACATTGCGATTATAATCCATCATTTGACGGACAAGCACCGGAACCTATCCACAAGAATCTGACAGAATTTTCTGACCTTATTAAAATAAGTGGTGATATTGATTGCGGACTTGTTACCGATGGAGATGCCGACCGTATTGGACTATATAACAGCGAGGGCGATTTTGTTGATTCGCATCATATCATACTACTGCTGATTCACTACATGGTAAAGTATAAGCAAATGCATGGTAAGGTTTGCACTGCATTTTCTACCACCGTTAAAATAAAAAACATGTGCGACCATTATGGTTTGGACTTGGAGGTGGTAAAAATCGGATTCAAATACATTTGCAGCATTATGGTAAAAGAAGATGTATTGTTGGGTGGAGAAGAATCCGGAGGCATTGCTATTAAAGGGCACATCCCTGAACGAGATGGTATTTGGATGGGATTGGTAATTTGGGAGTTTATGGCTAAAACCGGCAAATCACTGAAAGAGCTGATTAAGGAAGTGTACGATATTACCGGTACATTTTGGTTTGAGCGAAACGACTTGCATTTAAAAGAAGAAGTTAAAAATAATATTGTTGAGCATTGTAAAAACAATAGTTACAAAGCATTTGGCCACTATGAGGTGCAACGCGTGGAAGACCTAGACGGTTGGAAATTCTTTTTCTCTGACAACGAATGGCTCATGATTAGGGCCTCAGGAACCGAACCGGTATTGCGCACCTATGCCGAAGCAGCCGATAAAGAAAAAGCATTTGCAATACTGGCAGCCGCAAAAAAAACATTACTCAACGAGTAACAAAAAATAAATATCATACTATGAGCAGAGAAAGAGTATTAATAACAGGTGCA
>JBILUU010000072.1:0-9945 GCA_044370815.1 Bacteroidia bacterium | reverse complement strand
CAGTATAAGTTCCTGCTACAAGCACTGTGATATCTTCGGTGGTGGCTCCGTTGCTCCAGTTGTATGTGAATGGACCTGTGCCGCCTGTTATGCTTAAATCAATGCTTCCATTACTGTTGCCACACGTTGCATTAACTTGGGTGGTGCTTACACTTGGACCACCAATGTTGTTGATAGTAACAGTCGTAGATACGCTGCAACCAATTTCGTCTACCACTGTGACATTATAATCTCCAGCCGTTACTGCTGAAATATCTTCGGTTGAGGCCCCGTTGCTCCATAGAAATGAAAAAGGTACTGTTCCCCCGTTCACCGACAAATCAATGCTTCCATTGCTGTTGCCGCACGTGGCATCAACTTGGGTAGTGCTTACATTTGGACCGCCTATGTTGTTGATGGTTGCGCTTGTACTTGCACTGCAGCCATTGTTATCGGTTACTGATACATTGAAAGTACCTGCAGTAAGACCTAAGATATCCTCTGTATTTGCCCCATTATTCCAATTAAAATTATAAGGCGCAGTACCACCATTTACGGTTAGATCAATACTTCCATTGTTCAAGTCACATGTACTATTGATTATCGAAATAGAGGTTGAAGGAGAGCCAAGAGGAGCAACTTGTACAGATACACTTGGAATACTTAAACATCCATTTACGCTCTGTTGCACTTGAAAGGTACCGCTTGTTTCTGTTCTCGGATTCAAGGAGGCTCCATCATTCCATAAAAGTGTTCCGGTGTAATTGCTCACAGTAATTTCAGAGCTGTTGCAATTGTTATCGATAGTCAAAACTGGTGTAGGAGGAAGTGGAATTTCACTTACGATGACCCCTCCATTTGAATTGGAAGAACACCCAGTTGTATTGTCAGTAGCAACAACCGTGTACAGGCCGGAAATTGTTTGCAAACCAAAATCAACCACTGATCCTGTACCAACAAAAGAGCTCACCTGCACTCCATTAACTGATAAAACATAATCAACTCCTATTTGTGATCCAATCAATCCTATATTAACACCATCATCACCTGAACAAAAAGAACCACCACCGGTAAAGCTAGCAACAACGGGAATGGTATTTCTTAAAATCACAACCGCATCAGACTCAGAAGGGCAAGATGGACTACTTATTGTCCAAACAAAAGTATTTACACCGATAGATAAATTACTAACTGCTGAATTGGGATCATGCGGATCTGCAAATACACCTGAACCATTTAAAACTGTCCAAGTTCCAATATTGTCAGCTAACACAGAATTTGCTGACAAAACGGTATTATCTGCACATAAACTCTGGTCAGAGCCTGCATCAGCAATTGGTGTTGCAGGATTCAAAATGATCTCTGCGCTACCAAGCATAGCTATTTCACAGTTATTGTTCAAGTTAAATGCATCGTAACCTGTAGCAGTATAAATTCCTTGTGATGTATAATTTCCTAAAACAAGCCCATTGCCTGTTCCTGCAATTGGCCCATTCAATAAGGTCCCATTGAGATAAAGCGAATAACTTACTTGCAACTCGCTACCGCTCAGCAATATGGGCAAACCTGCATCGGAGGGACATATTTCACCACCACCAATAACTTCAAAAAATGCAATAGCTGAAGGACCTTGAATGCTTATAAATCCTGCTATCACTGTACAACCATCAGCATTAGTTGCTATAACAGAATATTGACCTGGGCTACTCACCGTAAATTCAAGTGGGGAACCAGTTCCTACTAAACTTTGTCCAGTAAAACCAGCATCATTATTTAGGTTATATTGAACACCTAACTCACTGCCGCTCAGGGAGAGTGCTGTTGGCGTGTTATCGCACAAAAATGTTGGCCCATTTAATGTGAATGATTGTGGTGAGTTTAGAAATACTAGCTCTATATTGTTATTCATTGACACTTGACAGTCGCCCAATACAGCCCCAACCGAATAAAATCCTGAATTGTCTACTGGTGAGAATACGATTGGAGATCCAGTCCCTTGTATTGTTTCAACAACGTTTTCATAAAAGTATAGCGTATAGTCAACACCGATTTCGGAACCGTTTAAGATATAGGTAGCAGTATTGCCCGAACATATTGATTGCGGTCCCTCAAGATTAAATACAATTGGATTTGCACTGTTGCTGAGATTAAAACTTGTAGCCAACTGTGTTTCACAACCTTGGTTAAAGCCTTGAAGATTGCCATTTTCTGATGGGGGTGCTATTGCCCCACCAAAATAATTGTATTGCGCAATTACGGTATAAACTCCTGGATCTGAAAATGTACCAAAGGAAATAGGAAAGCCATTGCCGTCATAGCTCAAACTCACTGGATTGCCATTTAAATACAACGTATATAAAAAATCAAAGTCCGAACCATTTAAAATAATTTCAGTGCTTGCATTTGGACAAATAGGACTTGTGCCGGTTAAAATATATTCAGAAGGAATAGGATCTATATCAACGTATACATAACCATTCATGGTATTTGAACATGAAGTAGATGATGTTGCTACTATCTCATATTCGCCATTATCAGATACAGGTATAACAATTTGGTTTCCAGTCCCTGCAATTGGCGAGTTAATAGGAGAACCAAAAATTAATAGTTGATAATCCACCCCCTGTTGTGAATCCTCAAGTAAAAGATCAATTGAAGTTTGATTAGGGCATATGATTCCACCACCAGAGAAGTTGTATGCTATTGGTAGAGGATTTGAAGTGTAGTTAATTTCATTGGAAATTGCAGTTGCTGAGGAAACACACAATTCATTACTTGTTATTTGTAGGCTAACCTCATCATTGTTAACAAGATTAAATGTGCTAAATGATGAAACGTTTGCAGATGTAACCTCCACTCCATTTATTCTCCATTGATACTGGGGATTAGTTCCACCTGCTGTTATGACACTGCTAAATGTAGCTTCATCTCCTTCGCATCCACTGCTACTTCCGGTAATTGAAACAGAGGGTGTAAGAATAGGATTAATCACTTGCAAAATACCTGATGAAGTTACAGGGTTTCCGCTGACACATGCCAAATTGGAAGTAAGAATCACTTTGACAACATCATTATTGCTAAGGGTATTGGTATTAAAAGATACACTATTAGCGCCATTTATGGGAGTTCCATTAATCGTCCATTGATACTGGGGCAATGTACCTCCATTTGTAGGGCTGGCTGTGTAAGTAAAGGTGGTACCTGCACACTGTGCGCCACTTGGATTGGCGCTGATGGTAACACCTGCTGTACTTACTGAATTGATAACAAAAGCCGGAGTTGGTGAACTTAACGAAGTTGGATTATTTGCCACTATCCTAATTCTATAACTATTGCCCGAAGGAGTGTTTGTAGGTATAGTTACGTTAATGACCCCTCCGCTGATTGCCGAAAGTGTGCCAATATTTACAGGAGAACCAAATCCTCCGAGTGGTCCAGAAAGCTGCACCGTAAAAATATTGGGTGAAACAAAACTTGATGAGGTAGAAAAACTTACGTCAAAATTTGCTCCTGCGCATATGTTGCCCGAAATAGGGTTCACGCTTATGGTAGGTGTTGCGATAGAATATACATCGCTCATAGCTGTACATCCATTAGCATCACTGGTAAGCACAGTATAATTACCAATAGATGAATAAACAATGCTTTGGGAGAATATTCCTAGATTGTTACCATTTAAAAACCATTGATATGTAACCGCTGGCGAAGAATTTAATGTGCCTACAGGACCTTCTGTAATTAAAGGAATAGAAGGAGAGTTAACAATGAGGTTAATATTGTTTGAATTTACTGTGTTGGGACTCGCACATTGCTGAGAACTGATTAATTGTGCAGAAACAATATCTCCGTTGGAAAACACTGAATTAACCACTCCAAAAGAATTGGATGTTCCTGTTTGCTGTGGAACACCGTTAATAAACCACGTATATTGGGGCGCTGCTCCTTCATTATTAGCAGCTGCTGTAAATACGGTTGCCTCTCCAAGGCTATTACAAATGGGATTTTGTGATGCAGCAATTGTGATTGTTGGAATAACCGATGGAGTTACATTCATTATAACAGCAGAGGAGAAAACAGTAGGGGTACTTGCACAAGTAGCATTGCTTATGAGCTTTAATCTAACCTGACTGTTATTTGATAAAGAAGTTGAAGAAAAACTTTGAGCTGTGGCACCTAATATATCAACACCATTTAATTGCCACTGATACTGAGGACTTGAGCCTCCATTGGTAATTGTACTTGTGAAAGTAACATTGTCTCCCTGACAAATATTGGTGGTAGATGCACTTATACTTGCTGAAGGTGTAAGTTGAGGATTAACCGACATGGCAATATTAGAAGAGAAAACTGACATTTGATTAGGGCAACTTACATCGGAAATCAGTTTGCACCTTACGGTTTGTCCATTTATAAGTGTATTGGTTGTAAAAGTAGATGACGTTGCACCGGTAACATCTGACCCATTAATTTGCCACTGATACTGTGGATTAGGGCCACCATTGGTAATACTACTGCTATATGTTACATTGGTACCAGCGCAAATGGTAGTTTGAGGAGTGCTGATTGAAATCGAAGGTTGCACCGTTGGATTAACTGTCATTGTAACATCTGCTGCTACAGGATTGGGACTAGCACAAGCCACACTGCTTGACATCAAAACTTTTACTATATCCCCATTATTTAATGAGGATGTTGAGAAAGTACCACTGATAGAAGAAGCTCCCGCATTGACCGCATTCACATACCAAGTATAAGTTGGACTTCCAGCATTTGTGGAGTTGGCATTGAATATAACTAAATTTCCAGTACAAACAGGATTAGAGCTTACAGTTAGTGAAACAGTTGGTATAACTGCTGGAGTAATAGTTACCAAGGCCGAGTTATTCATAATTGAGCTACAACCTGTGATATTGTTGGTTGCCTTAACAGTATATGTGCCCGCAGCTTGAACATTAATAAATGTAATTGGACCTCCTGTTGAGTTAATGGTAATGCTTGTTGGCGCTCCAGCAAGCAACAATTCATAAGTTACACCTGACGAAGAATTGCTGAGAGAGATAGCCACACCGCTTCCACCTGCACAGTAGCCTCCCCCTCCTGAAACATTAAAAACTGTAGGTGTAGGATTAACAGCAACCGTGGCACTGCCATTCATAAAAGCTAAACACTGTGTAGTTAAATTTCTTGCGAGTATCGTGTAGGTGCCGGCTGTGCTAACAGTGAAGGAAATCTGACCGCCCGTAGAAACTAACGAATCAACATTTACATTGCCATTTCGTATTAATCGATACCTCACGCCCGAGGAGCTTGCAGAGAGATTGATAGTGGCAGTTGAGCCACTACAAATTGTACCTCCACCAGTAACATTGAAAATAGTTAGCGTATTGATGGTAAATGCAGAGGACTCAACAACCGTTGACCCAATTAAGTTATTGGTCCAACGGACCCTATATCCTGTTCCTGCCGGAATGTTTGAAGGAAGTGGAAAGTTTGAAATTAAACCACTGGACGCTGTAACTGTCCCCAAAACAATAGGATTAGCAAAATTTCCGGATGCATCTGAAAGTTCAGCAGTAAAAGTTGTAGATGGCCATGTTGAGGGAACCAATATTCTATCAACAGCAATATTACCACCAGCACAGGCAGGATTAGTGTTAACCGCAGCCGTTACCGTATATTCTTGATTTTGATAAAAAGTAATTGGAGTTGTGGAGGACTTCCCAACAATGTCTATATCACCATCTTCATCAAAATCTGCTGAGCATATCACAGAAGGATTACCTCCCGTACTATTATTAGTGACTGCAAATCCGTTCCCACTGTTAATTAAATAGACCGCAGCTGCTGAACTGTGCGCTACGTATAGGTCGATATCTCCATCACCGTCAAAATCCGCAGGCTCAATACCCTGAGGAGAAAGGTTAACATTAAGCGCTTGATACAACAAATAGGATCCTGAGCCTGTGGCTGGGTAATTGTTTCTTACAACAATTACGGTATTGTCGTTTGGTTTAGTGGCTATTATATCGAGATCTCCATCACTGTCAAAGTCTACCTTTTGTAAACCTACACAAGGCGAAGTAGTTGAGCCAATAAATACATTAGTTGCACTCAAAAAATTTCCTGGGGATGATTGAAGATTATAATTTATTCGTATAAATCCCGAACCCGAAACACCACTTGCCACATCCATAAGCCCATCTTTATTAAAATCGCCAATGGTAAATGAGTTAATTCCTGCGAGCGATTGAATTAATATAGGTGTTTGGGTAAACCTTGTGTCAAAGGTACCTGTGCCTGTGTTTACATAATAAAATAACCTTCCTGTGGTTGGGTTTGAGCACACTATATCTAAATCTCCATCACCATCCATATCAGCCACCTCTACATTTGCTGCAGCTTCTGTTGTCCAACTTGAATTAATAAAAGTAAAGGTCCCAGTTCCATTGTTGGTGTAAAAATCCATTTGATTCGCAGCAAAAGGGACTGCTGTTACTAAGTCTAAATCGCCATCATTATCTAAATCTCCTGCAGCAATTGATATATCATAATAAGTAGAAAAGGAACTACCAGGACTAAAGGTACCAAGTCCATTGTTGTTATAAACTTGCAATGTTGTACCAAACTCATCAAATGCAGGGCGTGTTACCGCATAATCCACATCTCCATCATTATTAAAATCGCCAGCAACAACATCACTAATATTACCAGAGACTACAGAGGTTAAAGTTTGAAAACGGGCTGTACCAATGCCTGCAGCAGTAGTAAACTCAAATTGATAAGGAGAAGCTAGTGTACTTCCATTTACTCCATTTGCTGTAGGTAAACTGGCAACTACTCTTTCGCCTGGATTAAAGTCTTGTGTTAAATTGTAAGTGAAAGAAGAAGTTCCTGTTCCTGAAAAGGTAAAACTACCATTATTATTATTGTATAGACCTTTATATTGTCCATGTATTCTTGGTCTTGGATTAAGTAATGTACCTAAAATACTTGAAGAAGCAACAGAGGTTGAAAAATTAATAACAACATTGCTACTTAAAGCACTATTGGTGGTATTTTCTACTGGTGAAGTAGAGGTAACTGTTAGCGGATTTACCAAATTAACCTTGTAATCTTCAGTTTCGCCATAGGTTTGATTACTACAACCATTAGTGCTGGCAGGTGTTATGGCATAAATAGATCTTACTCGCATTACAGATTGGCCTTCAATAACCGAGCTCGGAATTACAATTGTTGCACCAACAGCGTTGGTTGGGGAAACAGAATAAACAAATTCACCAGCATCATCAAAATCGCTATCTCTGTTATAATCTATCCAAACACCAAAGCCTTGAGAAAAGGAGCCCGAAGTCAAGTTTAAATTGTATGAATTGCCTGCTTGCAATGTAGTAGTTAAATTGCCAGAAGCTGGATGAGCAATATAATTTCCTAAGTTGCCATTACAACCTGTATTAGTGTTATCTATATTGTTAAGTTCCACTGACTCAACATAATCGTTTGAACTACAATCTACTGAGTATGAACCAACACAATAACAAGTGTTCGAAACAGAAATGGTTGCTGTGCCACTACAACCATTGGTAACACCTACTACTGTATATATGGTTGGCGCAGATGGACTAGCAATGATACTTGAACTAGTGGTATTATTTAATCCTGTAGCTGGCGACCAAGTATAACTAGTTGCACCTGAAACAGTAATGGCAGTGGCTGTTGTACTGTTGCATACCCTACTGGCAAGCGACAATACTGGTAAAGCATTAATTGTAAAAGTGTTACTCTCGGCACCAATAAAAGAAACACTGCTTGAAACAACTCTAATTTTGTATCCCGAACCTGTAGCAAAGTAACCGGGAACTGTACAAACAATGGTTCCTGTAAGTGAGGTTGAACTTATTGAGCCAATACTAATAGGAGAAGCAAAACTTCCTGCAGCATCAGATATTTGAACTGAAAATAAGTTTCCCGCATTGAAACCACCATTTGCGGTATAAGTAACATTGAAAGTGGAGCCTGTGCAGAAAGGCCCTACAATGGAACCTGGGTTGATAGTTAAATTTTTATTTCTCAAAAGCTTTATAGGATAGCTTTGGCCAGTTACCTGAACATCTGGTTTGCCTATCACATCAATATCCCCGTCACCATCAAAATCATCGGAACACATTTGATTAATATTGTCAATAGCAGCAGCTCCTAAACTAATACTACTAAATGCTGTAAAAACCCCTCCTGTGTTTTTGTATACTTGTAAGCTATTACTGCCTGCTGAAAAACCTAAATCAAAATCACCGTCACCATCATAATCTGCTAAATCAAAATTCGACATACCTGAAACTGCAACTGTGGAAGGGTTAGAAAATACACCAGCCGCATTTCGCATAAACACTACTAAACCATCGTTTAAATTTAAGGCAGCAATATCTAAATCACCATCGCCTTCAATATCTAGTATTTTTACTTTTTCTAAGGATAAATTGGTACCAGTATTAACAAATGATGTTATATAAGTTCCTAAAGTAGATTGCTGTAATGAAATTCTAACAAATGCACTTGTTGAGCGAGTTGAAATAACGTCAATTCTTCTATCGCCATTAAAATCAGCTGCAACAAAATTATAAATTCCTGAAAGTGTCAATATTGTTATTGGTGTGGCTGCAAAACTGCCGGTTCCATTGTTGGCTCTGCTTACTAAAAGGCCATTATCCCTGTCTAATCCAAGTAAATCTAAATCACCATCAGCATCAATGTCCACTAATTTAATCACATGGTACTCCACTCCAGTATATATTACACTAGAAGAAGCAAAAGTAGCATTACCACTATTGCTAAAAAGATACACGCTGCCGAATATAATTCCCGAAACACTTAGTACTACATCCACATCTCCATCATGATTTACATCTCCTAATTCAAAATCCAATACAACTTCTCCACCGTTATCAAAATCAAAATCACCAACATAAAGTGTTGAAAAATTGGTAAATTCACCCAGGCCATTATTTAACATTCTACCTAATGAAGGTCTGCCAGCGTCACTTAAAAAACTAAAAACAATATCTAAATCATTATCACCATCTAAATCTGCACTTTTTATATCAATAAAATTTCTATCTTGACCAATATAACTAAAACTACTGCTGGTACTATTAATAAATTGAGCTGCAGCAGGCCCACAAGATGCCCAAAAATAAGAATTTGTTGGTCGGCTGTTTAAAACACCATTGTCTGTATTTGCGTTGTTAATGATAGACAATAACTCCCCTGATATGAATGTGCGAACAGGATCAAATGTAATAGTGGTGGTATTCAATCCAGAATAAACGCCACCTCCAGTGTAGCTGTATGCCCCTCGTTTATTCCCAAACAAACGCATAGCAGTATTTGATGCACTAGGCGCTATCATTAAATCATTAAAAACAGCACTTACACTTGCATTTAAAGTTGCATTTTGACTCAGCGTGGCTGGGGATGTTGAAATTAATGTGGCTGCTGATTGTGCAAACAAGATTTGATTGGTAAACAACAATATTAGTAATATCTGTATGTTTCGTTGTAAACATTTTTCCATGCCTCTTCTGTTTCTAAATTTATCTATAAATTAATAATTTTTTTAATATAAATTAATTAAATTCTATTGTTATCGTAAAAATATATTAATTTCTGTAAGTAGAAAACAATTTATAGATAATTTTTTGAAAAAATTAATTTTCAAATGATAACAAACTACTTTTAAAGCAGTTTTTAAACTATTTAATTTATAAACTGTTACTTTAGCATATTTGCAATTGTTTTGAATACTCGTTGAAACCACCATGAAAATATTCACAGAATCTACATTAAATAAAACAGAAAAACTAAACAGTATAAAACAAAAAGTGCTTACCAATAAGCGCATCAGTACTGATGATTGCACCTACCTTTATGAACATGCTGATCTTGGTTTTGTAAGCAAATTGGCCAATATAG
>JBILUU010000106.1:0-8387 GCA_044370815.1 Bacteroidia bacterium | reverse complement strand
GTTAAATTGTTTTCAATATTCTCTACTGCCCAATGTATCTTAAAGGTTCTAAAATTTAACAAACTATTTTGCTGTACCATTCCAGCAGGGACAACTTCAGTAAAGTAACCACCTGCATTATGTATTTTACTGTTCCGAGTAATAACAACATTGTGAAAGTCAGCAATCAATCGCAATGCCTTATCTATCTCAATTACATGACTATCTTTAGGGGAGCATACATCGCAAATTGGAGCGATAGCATTCGATGAAGTATTATTATTTCGAGCATTGGTTTTTCCATCCTTATAATTCTTCTCTATTTGGGCATACGATTTCAAATTTACCACCATAAACGCTGTAAAGCACACCAGCATTAGCTTACTTAAAATTTTTGTTTTCATGTTTTTTAATTTTTAAGGTTGAACGAATTTATGAATTGTATGAATATAAATTATGTTTGTGTATATTAATTAATAAATAATTGTTCTTTTTCAAGAAGGTGCTTTTTTTGAGTTACAAACTTCAACTAATTCCTGCATGGTGCTTTGTAAACCATTGAAAGCATATTTTTGAAGTATGTATTTGTTGCCATTCAATGAAGGTGAAGCCACACGCGCTGCCAATTCAGAAAAAACCATTTTTCCACCAGTGACTTGCTTTTCCATTTTAAAGGTTTCTGAAACACTTAAACATAGTGGATTAGCATCATGCAAACAAACTTCACCCAAATGCACACAAGTTCTAATTTCATAAGGCTCGGCTAAATGTAAAGACTTTCTTTCCAATATTAAACCAAAAGCTTGGTGCCATTTTATAATGTCGCTTACGTGGGTAAAAATAAATAGCACACTATCACCAACTTCTTTCAAAAAATAAGCCTTGTTTACTTTTTCAATACTTACAAAAGCGGCTAAACTGGCTTGCACAAAATTGATAATGCGTTCGGCCGCTTTCTCATTTCCATGCATACTTAAGTATTTTGTAGAGCCTACTAAATCGGCCAAAACAATGTAATAAATACCATTACTGATAGGCGCTTCATTGTGCATCTGAATCAATTCTTCAAAATCTATGGCTGTATCTGCCAAAGCATAGTTTGGAATGTTTTTCAAATGCTGAACTTTAGGCTTGTTTGGTAATAAGACTGCTTCTTCAGTTTTTGTAAAAGCGTAAAGCATTTGTTTAAAATGCATAAAGCTATAAGGCATAATGGGAGTTATATCTCTCACCTTGCTCGCACAATAGTTTATTCCGGCTTCAAAAAAATCTTGGATGGAATTAAGGTTGATAGTTGCCATGGGTTCTATTTTTTAAATCAGTTTTTCGTTTTTGCTGATTCAAAAGTAGAGGCAATATATCTGCACTGTGAGGCAGAATTAGAATTCGGTGACTTTTAATTAGAAAATGGTAACATTTAAGTGAATATATAATGAGGTTGAAGTATAAATGATGGCGTATTTTGATGGCTTCTTTTATGATTAGCGCAAAGACCCAAAGAGCAGAAAGGAAAAGTGTTTTTGTTAAACCAAATGTTTTAGAAACTAAGTTTTTTGCTTAAACTAATTTACAGTTTATGCAGCTGTTGTAAAAATTCTTCTTTTTTTCTTCTTGAAACATCAACAAAACTGCCATCAACCATTTTAACCTGACCTCCATCACCTTTAATGTATTCTTTAATGTAACGCATGTTGATTAAATGCGAAGCATGCACCCTAAAGAAGTTATAGTCCTGCAAAAGCTCTTCACAATCCTTTAAAGTCTTAGATACCATTAAATGTGTTTTGTCTTCAAAATAAAAATTGGTGTAATTGTTATCGCTTTCGCAGCGAATAATATCATTGACTTGAGCAAAAACAAATCCCGACATAGTAGGTAGCGCTATACGTGCTTTGTCAGAAGTATTTAAATTGATATTAGTCAACAAATTCTGCACATTTTTCAATGAGTTTTGAACCGCATTTTTGGCTTCAAATTTTTTAAGTGCAATTGCCAGATCTTCTTCTCCAAAAGGTTTTAATAAATAATCGATAGCAGAGAATTTAAAAGCCTTAATGGCAAAGTGTTCAAAGGAAGTAGTAAATATTACTTCAAAATTAATTTGATCCAGTGAACTAAGTAAATCAAAGCCAGTTTTTGGCGGCATTTGTACATCCAAAAAAACGAGTGCCGGTTTTATTTGCTTAATTTTTTTTATTCCTTCATCTACCGATGAGCAAATAGCTTCCAAACGATAGGAAGGAAATTTTGAGGTTAACATGCCGGAAAGTATTTCTTGTTGCGGCTTTTCATCATCAACAATAAGGCAGCTGTATTCCATTGTTTATTTTTTTTAAATAGTCAGCGTAACTAAAATCAGTCTCGCAAGATAGGTAATTTTAACTCGATACGCTTTCCGCAATAGGTATTATTTTTGTCCATCAAATCGGTCATTGTAAAATTAGCATGTCCTTTATTTTTATGATGTAAAAGGTCTAATCTTTCTTTGGTGGCTGCAATACCAATTGAAGACTTTTTCAATTTTTGAATTTCATTCAGATTGTTTGGGTTGCTCACCATACTGCCATTATCCTCAAGTATATATTTGAGCATATTTTCCTGCAACTCAATACGAATGTTAATGAGGCCACCATTTTCTTTACCGCTCAATCCATGCCATATGGAGTTTTCTACAAATGGCTGCATAATGAGTGGCGGCACAAAAAAAGTGTTGGTGTCAATATATTCATCAATAGCAATTCTGTAATCGAATTTATGATCGAGGCGCATCTGTTCCAATTGAATGTAAAGCTCCAAGGCCTCTAAGTCATCTTTGAGAGGCACTTCTTGATGAAGGGAATTTTCTAAAATACTTCTTATCAGATTCGAAAATTTAATCAAATATTTTGATGCCTGTTCAGTATCTTTTTTATTCATAAAATGATAAATAGAATTAAGGCAATTAAAAATGAAGTGTGGATTCATTTGTGCTCTTAAGGCCTTCATTTCAATTTTTGATAGTTGTGCCTGAATCTCGGCTTCGGCAGCTTTAAAATTGGCTTCTCTGCGCTTTACATAAAACAAAAACACTACAAAACCAATAGCAATAAAAAATGGAATAAGCCCAAGCAATGATACATTGAGTATGTTGTTTTCGGCTTCAGAAATTGAGGTTTTATATTGCTGAAGTATAGCGCGTGCCTCATCCATACTATGAGACTTTTGCAGGCGATTAATGATACTGTCGGGCTCGTTAGTTTGTTGAGGAAAAACCTCCAAGCCAAGTAACATGATACCCAAAAACGCAACTATTTTTCTATAGTTACTCAATCGAGATTATTTTTTTAGCAGTTCATCTATTTTAGCCGCATAATCGGCACTATCATCTAAGAAGTATTCAAAGGTAGGCACAATACGCAACTGTTTGGCAATACGGTTGCCCATTTTTCCTCTAATTTCGCTGCTCACATCCTTAATTTTTTCTATCACACCGGCTTTGTCGTTGTTCCCAAAAATACTGATATATGCTTTTGCATGAGATAAATCGGGGCTAACCCTAATTTTGGTAACCGATATAAAGGCATTCCCAAAATGATGAGCCATTTCTCTTTGAAACAGTTCACCCATTTCTTTTTGCAACAGTCGGGCTACTTTTAATTGTCTTGTACTTTCCATGATAGTCAACGTTATTTTGCGGTACGTGCAAATATAGCTTTAAAAGATAATTTTAAGATAATTATTTATAATATGCTTTTAGATGAACATAAATAAATAATTTTGAGCAGTTTTAACTTTTAAATCAAATTATCATGGGATTTATTACCAACATTACCGCAAGGCAAATTTTAGATTCAAGAGGCAATCCAACTGTAGAAGTTGATGTGTACACCGATGCCGGTGCAATGGGTCGTGCAGCCGTTCCTTCTGGCGCTTCAACCGGAAAGCATGAAGCGGTTGAATTACGCGATGGCAATCAGGATGCCTATCTTGGCAAAGGAGTTTCTCGTGCGGTTCACAATGTGAATACGGTGATTCGCGAAGAACTCAATGGTCAGTATATTTTCGATCAAAATTATATCGATAAAAGAATGATGGCGCTTGATGGTTCTGATAATAAGAGTAATTTGGGTGCTAATGCCATTTTAGGTGTTTCTATGGCTGTTGCGAAGGCAGCTGCACAAGAGGCGGGACAAACGCTTTTCAGATACATCGGGGGCTTCAATGCCAACACGCTACCTGTACCAATGATGAATATTCTCAATGGTGGTTCGCATGCCGATAACAGTATCGATTTTCAGGAGTTTATGATTATGCCCACGGGTGCCCAGAGTTTCAGTGATGGCTTGCGTATGGGTGTTGAAATTTTTCATCATTTAAAGAGTGTTCTAAAAAGTAAGAACTATTCTACCAACGTTGGCGATGAAGGCGGTTTTGCTCCAAACATCAAGTCAAATGAGGAAGCTATAGAGGTGGTATTGCAGTCGATTGAAAAAGCCGGATACCGTCCGGGTCACGATGTTTACATTGCTATGGATGCTGCCGCTTCAGAGTTTTATAAGGCAGATGAAAATGTGTATCATTTTCATAAATCTGATGGTAAAAAATTAAGCCCTTCAGATATGGTCAACTATTGGGCCGATTGGTGTAAGAAATATCCAATTATTTCTATTGAAGACGGACTGGCTGAGGATGATTGGACTGGTTGGAAAATGCTTACTGAAAAAATAGGAAATAAAGTACAATTGGTTGGTGATGATTTGTTTGTAACCAACGTAAAACGCTTGCAGCGAGGAATTGATGAAAGCATAGCCAACTCCATTTTGGTTAAAGTAAATCAAATTGGGTCACTTACTGAAACGGTAAACGCGGTGAGTTTAGCCAATAATAGTGGTTATACTGCTGTAATGAGTCATCGCAGTGGCGAAACAGAGGATACCACAATTGCCGATTTGGCTGTGGCACTCAATACCGGACAAATAAAAACAGGTTCTGCTTCACGCACCGATAGGGTTGCCAAGTACAATCAATTGTTGAGGATAGAGGAAATTCTTGGCGAAACTGCCATCTATCCGGGCAATAATCTTAAATTTGTGAAACTACGTTAATTCATTGTCAACTTATTCAAAAATCAAAAAAGGTTGTTTGATTATTTCACAAGTATCAATACCTTCGTAACGAAAATAAAAAACGATAAACTTAGTTTACAATTAGTTGTTTAACACATTAGATTAAAGATATATATTTCACACCAGCAGCATTATGGATAAACTAAAAGAAAAATTTGCAAGCATCGCTCTTCCTATGAAGGAAGAAGTGAAAACGTTAATTAAAGAACATGGGGATAAAAAACTTGGAGAATATACCGTAGCAGCTGTCTATCAAGGTATGAAAGGCATGATAGGCATGGTTACCGAAACATCAAAACTTGATGCCGAAGAGGGTATACGTTTCAGAGGATTTTCAATTCCGGAAATACGCGAAAAACTGCCAAAGGCCCCAAAAGGTACAGAACCACTGCCTGAAGGAATTTTTTATTTAATGCTTACGGGTGAAATACCAACCTATGATGATGTTTTAGAAATCAGCAACAATTGGGCACGCAGAAGTATTGTGCCTAAACACGTTTTTGATATTCTTGAAAAGCTTCCTCCGAATACACATCCAATGACTCAGTTTTGTATTGCCATCAGTGCACTTCAAACAGAGTCGTTGTTCGCAGCTGCTTACAGAAAAGGAATTAACAAAAAACATTATTGGGATTATACATACGAAGATTCTATGAATTTAATTGGACGTTTACCACGCGTAGCGGCCTTTATTTACAGAAGAATGTATCACAACAACGTACATATTGAGCCGGATCCAAAACTTGACTGGGCTGCAAACTTCGCTCACATGCTTGGTTTTGAGCAAATCGATTTTAGAAGATTAATGCGCCTGTATCTCACCATTCATGCCGATCATGAAGGGGGGAATGTATCGGCTCATGCCACACATTTGGTTGGGTCAGCATTGTCAGATCCATATTTGGCCTTTACAGCAGGTATGGCCGGTTTAGCAGGTCCTTTGCATGGACTTGCCAATCAGGAAGTAATTGCATGGATCCTTGATATGCGAGAGCAATTAGGAGGCGGATTGCCAACCAAAGAGCAAATTGCAGATTACGTTAAGAAAACTATTGAAGAGGGAAAGGTAATTCCAGGATATGGTCATGCCGTGTTGCGCAAAACAGATCCACGCTTTACAGCGCAGCAAGATTTCTATCAACGTTACATCAAACCAAAAGGCGATGATGATTTGTTAGAGATTGTTCAAAGCATTTATGAAGTAGTACCGCCAATTCTTGGTTCAATAGGTAAGATAAAAAATCCATGGCCAAATGTTGATGCACATTCAGGAGCTTTATTGATGCATTACGGTATGAAAGAATTTGATTTTTACACCGTATTGTTTGGCGTTTCACGTTCATTGGGCGTATTGGCATCGTTGATTTGGGACAGAGCACTTGGGCATCCTCTAGAAAGGCCAAGCTCTATAACAACTGAAGGAATAAAGAAGAAAATTGCAGCGATGGAAAAAACAAGTTCGAACGGGTAAAATATTTTTTACAAGTTGTAAAAAGCGGTCCTTGGGCCGCTTTTTTTTTGACTTCATTTAATCGCGCAAGCCAATGATAAAAATGAAATCTTTTTTGGCGAGGCATTCATCAGCGTATTGGCGCAGGCTTCAATCGTGGCTCCTGTTGTAACAACATCGTCAACTAAAATGATGTGCTTGTTGATTAAGGCGTTATAATCAGCTATTTTAAATATCGACTCCACATTTTGCCAACGTTCAAATCTGTTTTTTTTGGTTTGTGTAGAGGAGGCGATGGCTCGAATCAGTATATCATTCCGATAAGGAATACCCATGGATTGAGAGAGGCCTTCGGCAAAATATTGACTCTGATTATAGCCGCGCTTTCTTTCCTTATCGGGATGAAGAGGTACGGGAATAATCATGTCCGCATCGTTGCAGTATAGGTTGTGGAGCAATTCAGTGCCATACATTTTGCCAAGCAGGCTACCTATCTCTTTCTTACCCTTGTATTTAAAACGATGCATCAGGTTTTGTACCCTGTTTCCCTTGTGAAAGTATAGGTATGAAGCAGCTTTCTCCATAGGCACCCTGCCCCAAAATATTTTCTCTATTTGATTGTCGGGTTCTAAGTGAAAATTGGTGTATGGTAATTTTACTTTGCATTGATTGCAGATAATTTTTTCGTGTTTGTACAAAGCATTTCCACAGGCATTGCATACCTCAGGGAAGGCAATCGAAACGAGGTCTTCTATATAAGAAAATAGCTGCACCATAGCAATCATAAAGATAGTTATTTTTTTACGTATAACTTTGTGTGAATTTTGTTTTGAATTATATTGTAGGATTCAATTTTTCCCACTAATTTCGCTGCAATAACTAAATTGTAACCAATTAATCTGCTATATATATGGATAATCAAGGAAAATCAGGCAACAAAATATTTGTTGTCATTTCAATAGTATTGTTTTTAATCTCATCATTCTTAGGATATAAACTATACAATGTAAGCTCTCAAAAGGAAACTATTTATGTCGAAAAAGTGAAAGTTGAAACCGATTTCGCCTCGGTAAAATCAGACTTCGAGGAAATTAAAAAAGCTTATGATGAGTTGAACACCGATAACAAGCAACTACAATCAGAACTTGATGCCAAAAAAGAAGAGTTGGAAGATTTAGGGATTCAGCTAGAAAAG
Source organism: Bacteroidia bacterium (assembly GCA_044370815.1). GTDB lineage: Bacteria > Bacteroidota > Bacteroidia > UBA4408 > UBA4408 > CAIKXD01. The sequence goes on along the minus strand of JBILUU010000106.1, from coordinate 658 downwards.
TACAAAGGCGATGCAGCGATGGTGAAAAAGTTGAAACGTGAATTAGATACCATTCGAGGATTGATAAAAAGCTATTTGCACGATATCGATTCTTTACAGCAAGCAAACATTGGTCTTCAAAACGAAAACAAGCAGGTAAAATCAGATTTGAAAACCGAGAAAGGAAAGAATGAGCAGCTGTCTAATGAAAAAAATACGCTTTCACAAAAGATTGATATGGGCTCTAAATTAAAGGCCTACCAATTGTTTGCCGATGCTGTTAAGGTGAGCGGATCGGATAAAGAAAAAACCACCACCAAAGCAAGAAGAGCTGATCGTATCAGAGCATGCTTTACCCTTAGTGAAAACAAACTGGCCAAGAAAGAGAACAAAACAGTATTTATGAAAATTACCGCTCCTGGCGAAGAGGTTTTGGTAACAAGCACCGATGAAAATAACACCTTTACGGGAGACGGGCAAAAACAGTTTTACAGTGCAAAAAAGGATGTTTTTTATGAGCAAGAGGCGCGAGAAATGTGCTTATCTTTCACGAAAAAAGACAACGTGGATTTCAAGCAAGGTAAATACAAAGTAGAAATTTTTGTTGATGCTGTGAATGTAGGTACCACTAATTTTGAACTGAAGTAATTGTATTGCAACCTTGTTGTAACGAATCGGG
>JBILUU010000420.1:0-2602 GCA_044370815.1 Bacteroidia bacterium | reverse complement strand
TAAAAATGACACAAAAAACAGGGGCACCAACTGCCTAAAAGTAGTGATAGTGTGATGTTTCGTGTTAACATAAACCTTCCAATACCCATATTGGTAATATTGTTTGAAAAGCTTATTGTAAGATGATCTTACAAAGTATCTTGCTCGAATTTGATGAAATAAGTAAATTTTAAATCCGTTTTTAATTACTCTGAAATTGAATTCATCGTCTTGATTTCTAATTAATTCTTCATCGAAATAACCGATTTTTTCAAACACCTCATTCTTATAGGCCCCAAAGGCAACAGTATCCACAAACCCATCGCTACCACCTGTTCTAAAATGTGCGTTACCAACACCAAAACCAGATGACATAGCTTTGCCAATCACCTCGGCAGTTTCATTTTCAAATACATTTTCTAAAATTCCTCCAACGCATGCAATTTTGGAATCAAAGCTAAATGCTTCTATACATTTTTCGATATAATCGGGATATATCTCGGCATGTGCTCCCAGAATGACTTTAATATCCGATTGATCTGCTTTAAGTCCTAGATTGAGCGCAAAGGGTGTGGTCTTTTTTTCGTTAACCAAATAGTGAATAAACGAGTAACGAGCTGCATAATCATGAATTATTGCAGGAGTATGATCGTCACTTAAGCCATCGCAAACATATACATTCAGGAGCGCTTTGGGGTAGCTGCAATCAACAATTGACTGTAGGCATCTACCAATATATTTTTCTTCATTACGACAAGGAATGCTAATTGAGACGCGCTTCATGTTGAGGCAAAAGTATTATTTTTATTAGGCTTTTTAACAGCTATTGAAAAAAACAACATCATAAAAAAATAGATAAAAACCACCCCTGATTGCGTTTCGAGCATTGATTCGAATAGAAAATTGATTACCGTAAGCAACAACAAGAAGCTGCCCACCAATAATTCATTCCTTATGGTTTGAATAGCTACAATAAGCAATAAACCCAATAAAAAAATTGCTCCCGGAAAACCTAAGGCAATACCCGTTTGCAGAAATTGATTGTGCGCATTGAGCTCCTTTTCAATCAGCAATTGCTCATTTTGTGCTTTGTACCTTTTTTTCAGCTCATCCTTTACATCACCTGTACCCACGCCAGCAATTGGGTGCTTGGCTATAAGACTTACCGCATGTTTCCACACATGTACGCGCCCCGTGGTAGAATCTAGCTCCTTGCTATTTCCAGAAATAGATAATTTCATTTCCTTAAATCTATCGAAAGTTTTTGGAAATAAAATGTAACTCATTGAAGCTGTAAAAAGTATCAAAAGAGTGGCAATTGTGGCTTTGAAATACTGCTTATTTACTACAACATCATGAATTATTTTTATTACTAAAATAAGTGCTAAAGAAATTACACCACTTTTACTTGATAGAAGTATAATTGTAACACCAAAAAATAGTAAGAGTAGCATCTTCGTTAATCTGCCTTTTACAATCTGATCATTAAAAAGCAAAATTACAACTGCAAAACATAAGTACATGGCAAAGTATGACACGTGCATAAAGAGCGAAAGTTTTGCGTAAAGAAAAACCTCTTTCTCACCAGTTAAATAATAATTGTAGCAGGAGTTAACCCAACAAATTAGGGCAGCCACGGCACATCCCAACACAAAACCACGCAGCATTTTTTTTACTGAGATTTGATCAATAGCGGTAGTAAAAAACAGCAAAGGAAAAATAAGCATCGATAGTTTTTGCTCCATCTCAAACCACCCCGACTTCAAATTTTCGGTGTAGATTAAACCAATGCCATATAAAACGTATAAAGATATACTGATAAAAAAATATCTGTTATTTAGCATCTGTAGGCGCTTAGTAAAGTTTCCTTCCAACACCCAAAGCAACATTACCACGGCAATAAATATGGTTGACACTTGCCTTGGCATTGGTAATGAAAAGCAAAGCATAACCATGAAGGTATTTTTTAACGCTGTTATTTGGGTGGTATAATTCACAGTATTGGATTGGCTCAATGATGAAGACAAACAAAGATTTTATATTAAATGGCAATATTAGTAATTATGAGTAAATGTATTCTTATTACTCATAAAATGTACCTATTTGATATATAACGGTGTAAGATTTTAAAATATTGGCACAATTTATAAATCACTTAGGTGCTATATATCGAAAGTTTAGAGGTAAACTTCGGGCATTTTTTTTAGTTCGCAAGATGTTAATCCCAAATTCCAATAATGCGTGTGCATTAGAAATAAATAGCTAACATGTTTCATTGTAGTATGGGGCTTTAAAAAAATTGATGTTGGTCTTGTGAAAATGGCGTTATGAAAAATATAATGGAATTCATTTGAAAGTACGATTTTAAAATTTATTTCTAAACAATTATTAAGCAGGTAGTTAAAATGTAGTTAGATGGAATTAAGCAATAGGAAATTTGAAAAATCGAATTACTTGCTTTAGTTGGGTTAATCCCGATATAGAAAATGTTATCAGTTTACAGTTTCTTTATCGTTTACGCATTTTTAACCCGAATTAATCAGTAGAAGTTACGCATGTAACGCACTAGTGATTTTATGAGGGTAATCCCGCTTAGCAGGTGTTTTCAATCCATTGAACCAAT
>JBILUU010000418.1:0-2604 GCA_044370815.1 Bacteroidia bacterium | reverse complement strand
CTTGTCATCAATTTTTTCATGGGTGGTTTTAGTTCCGAATTTTATCGAAACAGGTAAAAATTTGCAATACTTTTTCAGTAATCCTTCGATTCTTGCCTCTTCCAAAAACTCTTCAGAGTCATCTGCGATATGCAGCACTATGGTTGTTCCTCTTTCTTTTTTATCGTGTTTCTCAATCACATATTCTGGATTGCCTTCACAACTCCAATGAACAGCCTCAGCGTTTTCTTTGTGCGATAAAGAAAAAATTTCCACTCTTTTTGCAACCATAAAGGCCGAGTAAAAACCTAATCCAAAATGTCCAATAATAGCACCAGCCTCCGGACTTTTATCTTTGTATTTATCAATAAATTCAGTGGCTCCGCTGAAGGCGATTTGAGTAATATACTTTTCTATTTCTTCTGCGGTCATCCCAATCCCTTTATCTGCAATTGATATTGTTTTTGCCTCTTTGCTTACCGCTACTTCAATGGTTGTATCGCCAAGTTCTCCTTTCGCTTCTCCGAGTGCACTCAATGCCTTCAGTTTTTGAGTGGCATCAACAGCATTGCTTACCAACTCGCGTAAAAATATTTCATGATCGCTGTAAAGAAACTTCTTGATGATTGGAAAAATGTTTTCTGTTTGTACATTAATTTTACCTGTCTGTGTGCTCATTTTCGTTGTTTTTTAGTGTAATAATTTAACGCAATCCTGTTGCCAAAATTTATGCCATAAGCGATAAACTGACAAATTGACTTTTGCAAAAAAAAATCCCTGCGCAATTGCTTGGCAGGGAGTGCTATACTTAAGATGTTATGGATTAAAATCTTTTGTGACCTGAGATAGAACCATTGGTATATGTTTGTTCGTCAGTTTTTCTGCCGTTCATATCAAACCATGTCCATGTACCATCTTTTTTACCGTTGATGTAGTTTCCTTCTGCATTCACTTTCCCGTTTTCGTAGTAAAGTGTCCATTTGCCTTCTTGCATCATTTGACGGGTTATTTTTCCTTGGCTTTGAATCTGACCGTTCTTGTGGTAATAAACAGCAGTTCCTTTTTCAAAATCAATAATGTCTGTGAGCGAACCATCTTGGTTGAAGTTTTTCCAAATACCTGTAGTAGCACCATTTTTATAAAACTGCTCAGAATAAACTTTCCCATTTTCGTACCACATTGTCCACTTGCCATCTTTCACACAATTTTTCATTTTTTCCATTTGTGTTTCTTTGGGAAGTGATTCAAAATCTTTAGAAAGCACAGTAGCATCAGCATTAAGAAGGATGCCCTCTGATTGCTTCTGACCATTAGGATAGAAAGTTGTTTTGGTTTGTGAGAAAGCAACTCCCGAAACGATTAACAGCGAAAGTGCAGTAAGAAATTTTTTCATTGTGTTTGTTATTTTGATGAACAAAAGTAATCAATTTTCTATTTAGTGAAAATATTTTTTCTTCATTTGTTAAATTAAAATATCCTATTGCCAACATGTACAAAGTCGCTTGGAATGAGCGTTACTGCCATCCCTTACCTGAACACCATCGTTTTCCCATGGAAAAGTACAATTTGTTGCCGCAGCAATTGCTTTATGAAGGAACAATTACTGCCAATCAAATTTTTAGTCCGGAGCCCGCAGGAGAGCATGACATTTTACTTTGTCACACTGCTGATTATCTACAAAAATTAAATGAAAGAAACCTAACCGCTGCCGAAGTACGAAGAACGGGATTTCCCCTCAGCGAGGAGTTGGTGGCGCGCGAAAAGGTGATTGTGCAAGGCACAATTGATGCGGCCATGCATGCCTTAAAAGATGGTGTGGCTTTCAACATTGCAGGTGGTACACATCACGCATTCAGCGATCGCGGTGAAGGTTTTTGTCTGCTTAATGATGCAGCTGTGGCAGCGCACGTATTGCTCAAAAATAAGTTGGCTAAGCGTATATTAATGCTCGACCTTGATGTGCATCAGGGAAATGGCACCGCCAGTATTTTTATGCATCATCCCGAGGTTTTTACATTTAGTATGCACGGCCGAAAAAATTATCCGCTACAGAAGGAGCAATCTGATTTGGATATTGAATTAGAGGATGGCACGGATGATACCACTTATCTGGAATTGCTTAAAGAGCATCTTGCATCCGTAATGCAGCATTTTAATCCCGATTTTATTTTTTATCAATCGGGTGTAGATATTTTGGATGCTGATCAGTTAGGCCGTTTAAAGGTAAGTATGGAGGCCTGCCGCATGCGCGATCAATTGGTATTTGAGCAATGTAAGCAGCATCAAGCTCCTGTAGCGGTTACCATGGGTGGCGGATACGCCCCCGATATTAAAACGATTGTGAATGCCCATGCCAATACATACCGCATGGCAAGAGACATTTTCTTTTAGGAGGCATCACTCTAAATATTAATTCATCCCGAATTCCAATAATGCGTTTGCATTAGAAATAAATAGCTAACATGTTTCATTTTAGTGTGGTGTTTAAAAAAAAATTAATGTTGGCCTTGTGAAAATGGCGTTAAGAAAAATATAATGGAAGGCGTTCGATTATTTAGAAGTTGAATTTAAAGTTTTAAAACAGATTTTTTTAGAATGAAAAGAAAAACTGTTTGAGCGCTAGCG
>JBILUU010000419.1:0-2604 GCA_044370815.1 Bacteroidia bacterium | reverse complement strand
TGGTTAATACTAAAGTAAAATGCCGACTGATCATTTATAGTTGGTTGATTAAGATCTCTTATTCTAACTTTAACTGTCCCAGTCAAAACATTTGGCACCATCCAGTTGTAATTGCTTTGCGATGCAGGAATTCCTGAAGCAATTAACTCCCAACTCAACCCATTATTAATTGAGTATTCAATAATTAAAAAATCAACATTAAGGGAATTCCATGTTATGCTTGATGTGATGCCTGCATAGATTTGCTCTCCACCTACCGGATAAATTAAATCTACAAATGAAGTTGGGGGGTATATTTCAAAAAGTGAATTACTTACATCATTTACATTTACATTGGCAGCATTAGATAATTTAATTAAAACACTATCGCTTATAAAATTGGGAACTTGCCAAATAAAGCTACCTGATGCGGCAGGGAATAGCGGCTCAATTACGCTCCAAGTTAAACCATTGTCGACAGACAGGTCAATTTTAATATTGGCTATATTTAACGAAGTCCATTGAATAGTGTAGTTAGTTCCGGCAGCAATCAATTCACCTCCATTGGGAGTTATTAAATTGATAATTGGAGTAGGAGCAGAGATGGTAAAACTGGTGTTTGACTGGTCATTTACAGTAGGAAAAAGTGCATCAGATATTCTTATTCTGCAGTTTGTTGAAGGGGTGTTGGGCACTGTCCATTGAAATACTCCGGTATTTGGTAGGTTGTTGGCAATAACATTCCAAGTTGTACCATTATTTGTGGTTCGCTCAATTTTAATGAGTCCTGAAGTAACTACTCCGCTCCAATTTACTGTAACTATCGAGTTGGGGTTGAGTATTTCTCCGCCATTGGGAGCAATAACTGTAACTGATGGATTAATTATATTAAACGCACTTGCATTTTGATTGGTTAGAGTGGAATTGTTATCACTTATTTTTATAAAACAATTGGCCGAAATAGTGCTAGGAACAGTCCAATCGAAAGATAAATCTGAAGCATCAACTGAGGCTGCAATGAGAGAAAAGGTATTGCCTCCATCGATAGAATATTCTATTTTAATTGTGCTTAAAAAGGAGTAACTCCATTGTATTGTTTGTACGCTGTTAACAGCCCAATTCTCGAAGCCGAAAGGAGTAATTAATTCTAGGGTTGGAATTGGCTGAACAATGGTGAAAAAATTGTTGCTTTCATCAAGCACAAGATTATTGATGGCATTCTTGAGTCTTACCTTGGCATTGCTTGAATTGGCTGATGGCACTGTCCATGCATAACTGCCGGGTAATGCCGGAATTTGTTGGTCAATAACTTGCCACGTGGTGCCGCCATTAATCGTATATTCTAAATCAACAATGCTGGTACCGGTTGAGTTCCAAGTTATATTATAAGTTGTAGTAGAATTTAATGTTTCGCCACCATTGGGTGTTAACACGGTACCGTTTGAAGGCAAGGCTTCTATGGTAAAAGCATCACTATTTTGTTGAACAGAAGGTGATGAAACATCTAAAACTTTAATACGGCATGTGGTTGAGGCTACAGGTGGAATTGTCCAATTGTAGTTAAATGTATTGGGAGCATTGGCAATAATAGTGTCGTAGTTAGAGCCATTATCGCTACTGAATAATAAACATACCTCACTTCCTACAATATTGCCTGACCATGTCACATTAATTTGTTGTCCGGGGTTAAAAATTAGTCCTGAAGTGGGGTAGGTAATCTGTAATGAAGGATTAACAATATTAAAAGTGGCATTACTTACATCACTCACCACAGCTGCAGTGGACTCTGTTAGTCTAATAATTGCATTGCTGCTGGCTGGTCCTGTAACAGTCCAAGTGTAGCTGCTTGGAAAAACACTTACACTGGTATCAATACTTATAAAAGTTGCACCATTGTCAATCGAATATTCAATATCTAGCTGGTTAATTCCTATCGATGCCCATGTTATGGTTTGTTGTGAACCAATAGCAAAGGTTTGACCGCCATCAGGTGTGAGTACAATCACGAATTGAGCGCTAGCAATGTTTATTGAAAGTATAAATAAAAGAGCTGATAGGAATTTTTTCATAATCGTGTCTATAATTCATTTTACCTACAACATAAGTGCTTTCAATATGTCGTGTTTGGTAATGATAAATGTTTTATCGGTTTTAAAGTCTCTTACCAAAACTGCTGGATTTGCCGGTGTTATCATTCTTGAAAGAGAGTCAACAGGTGTGGTAATATCAGCAAAAGGAAAAGCTGCCTCCATAAATTCGCTCACATACTTTTGTTTTACATCTGTTTGATTAACCATTGCTTCATATATTTTGTTCTCATTAATGGAACCTATAATTCTTTTATCACTCGTAACCGGTATTTGTGATATATCTAAATTATTCATTAGCGAAAGTGCTTTTTCAACAGTGTCGTTGGCTTCAATTGTAATCAATTCACCTCCTTTATTACTGTCAACCAAATCTTTTGCAGTTAGTCCTTTTTTATCAAAAAAACCTTTAGAACGCATCCATTCATCATTGAACATTTTTCCTAAATAGCGTGTGCCGTGATCATGAAAAATAACTACTACAACATCTTTTTCAGTTAGCTTATCTTTCAGCTGCATAAGTCCTGCCATGGCCGCT
>JBILUU010000417.1:0-2612 GCA_044370815.1 Bacteroidia bacterium | reverse complement strand
AAATTGAACCATTACTTATTTCAAATCGGTAAAACGTTATCAATCAATTTTAGTATTGATTCTTTCTAAGGGCTTGTTAATGTAATTTGAATAATCCGTATTGAAAAAGTAGTTGCTTCATAATTACGCGCTGCCTTAACATATTTAATATTATTGTAACGTCCTACATGAATTTGACTTAACTATTTTTTTATTACATTAGCACCCAAAATCTATTGCCATGAAAAAAATAATCTACTCTTTATTGTTTGCCTTTATTATACCAGTTCAAATGTTTGCTGCATCGGGTGGTCCCGATTTATTTGGTTACACCTGGAAAGACAGCAATGAGCCCGGTGGCCCTGTTTATAACTGGATTGATATTGCTTCCTACCCTGAGGTTTCTCAAGTATTTGGGTTGAGCGATGACAACAACGCAGGACCTTATCCTGTTGGGTTTAACTTTCAGTTTTACTGGTATCAAGTGTCGCAGTTTTGGGTGGGCTCTAATGGTTATATTGCCTTTAATAATGCACAAATTTCTTCTCCTTTTCCTATTATTCCTACTAGCGCATTGCCAAATAATTTTATTGCAGCTATGGCTACCGATCTTAACTTTGATGGCGCTACTAATCAGGCTGCATGCTTCTTTTGGAAAAATGCTACAAGCGATTCGCTTATTATATCATTCGAGAATGTGCCATTTTGGAATCCTTCTGTGGCCAATGGATTTGTGTCGGGCTTAAATTCATTTCAAATCATTTTAAGTAACGTAGATAGCTCCATCACCTTTCAGTACAAAATACAAAACGGTACATCGGCAGGCACGGCAAACTTCATGAGTATTGGTATTGAAAATAATTCAGGAAATATTGGTTTGCAACATTCCTATGGGCAGTATCCGCCTGTTAATTATGCAGTAAAATATTATTACCCTGCAAACTCTACTTATCAGGTGAGCGATGCTGCTGTAGTATGGAACAACAATGAAGATACAGGAGCTAAATTCTTAATTAGTAACAGTGCGCCATTTGATTTAACCTCAAAAATTAAAAATGTTGGTAATCAACCTTTGACAACATTTACTGTACAAGCCAATGTGTCAAATTCAGTTGGTACTAGCATGGCATCAGGCACGGCAGTAGCTATGGTCCCAGCTCCAGGAAATGAAATGCTTGTTACACAAACAGCTCAATTTAATCCGGCTACTCCGGGCACGTATAGTTTTACCAGCGACATTTTGTTGGCCAACGATGCAACACCAAGTAACAATTCAAAAACAATGGAACTTGTTGTACTTGACACAACAACAGCAACCATATCATTACAATATTGTGATAATACCAGTGAAGGTGTGGGATTAAGTTGGCAAGGTGGAAATGGTGGTGTAGGTGTATATTTTGAACCTCCTTTCACCCCGTTTGTGATTCAAAGATTGGAATATTTTATTATTTCCGATCCGCAGGCAGTTGGATTCACGGCCAGAGTTAATGCTAACAACGGAATCAATAACACGCCCGGTACAGAGTTGGTAAATATCGGTGTGCCTTCAAGTGCTATTGTGCCAAACAATTGGAATCAAGTGGTGCTCAGCAGCCCGCTTACAGTAAGCGATAGCGGAGTTTATGTATCTTGGATCATGAATGGTGATGGCATTACTATTGGTCAAGACCAAACATTGCCGCTTAGCAACAGAACCTTTGAAGTATTGGGCACTGGTTGGGCAGTTAATCGCTACCGCGAAATAGAAGATATTATGATTAAAATGGTAATCAGCACACCCACCGGTGCTGTAACAACATTGCGCGGCAATCAGGCAAATATCAGTAGCCGAGCATATCCGGTACCTTTTAATAATCAACTGCACGTAAATTTGAATAATCAAGTAAATCGTATTAGCATTTGCAATGCCATAGGAGAGGAGGTTGCTTCATTATCGAATGAAGGTCGTTCGCAAATTACCCTGCAAACAACTGATTGGCCTGCAGGAATCTATTTTGTACAAATGATCGGTGTTGATGGTATTACCACGCAAAAGGTAATTAAAAATTAGAACCTATTGCATGCATGCCGATGATATACGGGAGTATTGCTTAAGCAAAAAAGGAGTTACCGAAAGTTTGCCGTTTGACAATGATACGCTTGTTTTTAAAGTATCGAATAAAATGTTTTTATTGCTCGCGCTCGAAAAAAAACCATTGAGCATGAATGTAAAATGTGATCCCGATAGAGCAGTGACATTGCGCGAAGAATTTCCGCATCATGTGTTACCCGGTTATCATATGAATAAAACACATTGGAATACCGTAGTAATTGATGAGCATTTGAGTGAAAAGCTACTCCTTCAATTTATTGATGAGTCGTATGAATTGATTGTAAAATCTTTGCCTAAATCAAAGCAATTATTGCTTTAGTTGTGTTACTGCTTTTTGATATTCTTCTTCGGTTTGTCTTAATCTTTCCTTGCAATAGGCAATTAAGGTATTAGCACGTTCAATCTTTTTGGTAAGCTCATCGAGCGGAACATTTTCCTGCTCAATATCTTTTACAATACTGCTTAATTCTTTATAGGCAGATTCGTAGGTTAAGGTGTTTTTTGTAGCCATTTTTATTCAATACTGTATTCAATAAGT
>JBILUU010000416.1:0-2614 GCA_044370815.1 Bacteroidia bacterium | reverse complement strand
AGGCGAGCATGTGCATGTGCTTGGTAGTAAAGAAAACAGATACATCAAGGATTTAAGAATCAACATTAGCAATGCGCTCAACTTTCCTCAATTAACAAAAAAGGAGTCTTATTTGCTTGCTTTAGCCGTAGCAATTAATGATAAAGCAACAACTTTAATTCCAACCTTAAAAGCACTTGCTGTTGAAAATGGGGCGGTTGAGGATGATCTAATTGAAACAGTTTCCTGTGTTTCGTTATTGAACATTAACAATGTATTTTATCGTTTTAGACATTTTACCAAAAAAGAGGTCTATAATTCTCCTGCCGGAATCAAAATGTCGGTGATGGGTAACCCCGTTATGGGTAAGGAATTTTTCGAGTTGATGAGTCTTGCTGTTTCCGCATTAAACGGGTGCGAAATGTGCGTGGCTTCTCATGAAGCATCTCTTATAAAGATGGGTATGAGTGAAGCAAAAATATACGAAGCTATTAAGTTAGCAGCCATATTTAGAGGATTAACTGCCATCAACTTCAACTAATAAAGTATTTTTATCGTTTAAGGAAGAAGAAGCTACCGGTGTTTTCACCGATGTCCTTTATTTTACCGTACCGGCAGCGCTGACTTTGTCTTTTTTGAACCACACCACTGACAAATTTAACCATTTCACCCATGGAGATGCAGCTTTGTTTGTTGGTATTTAGCATGTTCGTAAACGATTCGCAAAATACAGAGTTATCTGATGCTTTTTCATTAGTGGTGGAGGAAAACACATAAGCACTGCTGTTTTCACCTGTATCGCTAATTTTACTACAATCAAAATTAGGCACTTCCTCATTGGATAAACTGAAGGAAGGCCCCGATTCGCAGGCATCAGAAACAATTAAAATGTTTTTTAAGGTTTTACCGTAGCTGTTCAAATTAGATTTTAAATAGGGGATAGGATAGTAGGTAATTTCATCATCCTTTACGGCATTTACCGGTATCCAATATCCTGTTTCATTCAGGTATTTCCCATGTCCGGCAAACCATATCATGATTGACTGCACAGATTGCTCCTTGATTAGGTCACGCAATTCAATTCTGAAAAATTTTTCCATCTCTGATAAAGTCATGTTTCGTTTAGCAATCACATTATCGAATTTATATTGAAGCAATGCATCTCTCACACTATTTAAATCTTTATCAGGCCCTGTGAGTGTTCCAAAGCTTTCGTAGTTTGAGTTTGCAATAAAAACTAACCAAGTTTTACCCATTGGGCTTTGTGCCATTTCTGCCGCTTTTCGCACATTGATGTGATAGCTGATTCTGGATTTATTATTATATTCATCGGTGATGCTAATTAGCAGTGAGTCGGAGCGTGAAACATCTACGGAGGCCTCGAATACCGGATTTAATTCATTGGGGTTAAAAGAAGCACTCACATTATTAATCATAATTTGCTTGATCAAACTTTCGTCTTCAACCCTTCCAGAAATTGCAAATATCTTTTGCTTTGCTTTATCGAAAAATACCTCTTTATCCTTCTCGCTGTATGATACAAATAATTTATGACCGGGTTTGTTTTTCTCAGATCTATTGAATTCAAAAGTTTGATCGGTGAGGTTAGAGTAAACATCGAGCACCTTTATTCTGATGGCACTTTTGTCGAGTAAATTAATTTTACTTCTAAAGCGGGGGTTGATTGAATCTCTGCTAAATTCAGCTTCAATATCATTGATGGTAATGGATTTTATTGGACTGCTATCATCAATTACACCTTTCAATTCAACAAAACGACTGCTCTTCGAAATCAGTATTTTGCCATCAATATCGAGAGGGGGAGAGGTTATTTTTAATGCAGGAGAGTCGGTTTCCCTTTTCATCTCATACACTCTGTTTTTAATTCTTTTAACCGAAGCATCATACTCTTTTTTCATTAAATCTGGAACTTTCTTGCCTGCCTGATTAAATGATTGTTGCGCTTCAACAAATTTACCAATACTTTCGTAGCATTGAGCTTGCAGATAATTGGCATAAAAAGCAGTATCATGCCCAATGATTGGCTGCAGACTCTCAACCGCCAGGTTAAACTGCCCCGCCTTTTTAAGCACTTTGCTTTTTGTATAAAAATAGAGATAGGTCCTTAATTTTAAAGAGTCGCAAATTTTCAAATCTTCAAGGGCATCATTTAACTGATTGAGTTGATAAAATAATTGTGCACGCTTAAGGTGCAGTAACGCATCTGCAGGCTTAAGTACGATTAGTTTGGAATAACTTTCTTTGGCCGAGGTAAAATCGAACAGTGAACACTGCGACTCGCCAAGGCAATTGAGGTAAATTATTTTCAGAGAGTCGGCCGTTTTTGGTTTAATCTCTTTTTTTTGAATTTTTTCATCAATAATTTGAATGCTTCGCACATATGAAAATGCCGCATTTTGGTAATCTTTAAGACTGTCGCAGGCAATACCTTTATAGTAAAATAGTTGGTCATCATCATTGAACATACTCTGATTTTCGCTCAAATAAGCAATCGCTTCCTCAAAGTTTTTCATCATAATTTTACATTTTGCAATCATTGTTTTGGCTTCAGCCACATGCAAGTTAATTTCAGGAATTTCTAATTTTAGCAACATAGCTTGTGCATCGGCATAAC
>JBILUU010000415.1:0-2618 GCA_044370815.1 Bacteroidia bacterium | reverse complement strand
AAGAAACTAAGTATTATCTTGATGCAACCCTGCGAAAAAAATTGATTGATTTATATTCATAAAACTAACATGAACTTTAATCTTCAACATCACTTCGTTCAATCAAACAAAAAACAATATCTCTTCCACACTTGGCTGAGAGAATTTATCAATTAACTTCTTCAATACAATAATTATGAATGCATATATCGTTGCCGCATACCGCACAGCAGTAGGAAAAGCAAACCGCGGTGGATTCAGGTTTACCCGTCCTGATGAATTGTCTTCTGCAGTAATTAAACACATGTTGCAAAACCTACCTCAAGTTAGTGAAGAACAAGTAGATGATTTGATTGTTGGCAATGCCATGCCCGAAGCAGAGCAAGGTTTAAATATGGCAAGATTAATTTCCTTGATGTCTTTCAATACTGATAAGGTGAGTGGCATGACCGTTAATCGCTACTGCGCATCTGGCCTCGAAACCATTGCCATTGCTTCTGCCAAAGTGCATGCAGGTCTTGCTGATTGTATCATTGCAGGTGGTGCTGAAAGTATGAGTTTAATTCCTATGGGCGGATGGCGCATTGTGCCAAGTGCTGATGTAGCGCTGGCTCATCCCGACTATTACTGGGGAATGGGTTTAACAGCCGAGGCTGTAGCGAAAGAATATAAAGTAAGTCGCGAAGATCAAGATATCTTTGCTTTAAACTCACATCAAAAAGCAGTTAAAGCTATAAAGGAAAACAAATTTAAAGATGAAATAGTGCCAGTTGAAGTGCATGAAAATTATCTTGATGAAAATGAAAAAAAGAAAACAAGAACCATTATTGTAAATACCGATGAAGGAGCGCGTGCTGATACTACCCCTGAAGCATTGGCTAAATTAAAACCTGTATTTGATGCCAAAGGAAGTGTTACTGCGGGCAACTCGTCTCAAACTAGCGATGGTGCTGCGTTTGTTATGGTAGTGAGTGAAAAATTCATGAAAGAAAACAACCTATCTCCTATTGCTCGTATGGTAAGCTTTGCAACTGCAGGCGTTGCTCCCCGTATAATGGGCATTGGCCCAATTGCCGCTATTCCAAAAGCTCTTAAGCTCGCTGGACTAAAAAAAGAACAAATAGATTTAATTGAACTTAATGAAGCATTCGCTTCACAGTCATTGGCTGTTATTCGTGAGCTCGATTTGAATCAAGAAATTATTAACGTAAATGGTGGCGCTATCTCTCTTGGTCATCCGCTTGGCTGCTCAGGAGCAAAATTATCTGTGCAATTATTTAATGAGCTAAAACGTCAACAAAAGAAATATGGCATGGTGAGTATGTGTGTGGGAACAGGTCAAGGCGCGGCAGGTATTTTTGAAATGCTGTAACTAGCATTTTTTCAGATATAAGATATCTGATCAATGAGATCAACCTTAGGCTTTAAAAGAGATAAAAATCTTTGCCACATAAATTAAGACGATTGATGTATTTTAAATTCTTGTAAAACATTGCATGCATATACTTTAAAAAAAATAATACTTTTGTTCCCTATAAGATAACATGAGTGCTCAGTTACAACTTTTAAATGCAGCTGCTTTTGACCACACCATCAAGCGCCTTTGCTATGAGTTGATTGAGGATCACAATAACTTCAAGAATACCGTCATCATAGGCCTGCAGCCAAGAGGCATTTACTTAAGTAGTCGTATTTGTGATGAATTACAAATCATTACAGGATTAACAGGTATTGCTCACGGACATTTAGATGTAACATTTTACCGAGATGATTTTAGAAGGCGAGAAAATCCGCTTGTGCCCAATCGCACCCAAATAGATTTCATCATAGAAGATAAAAACGTTATTTTAGTTGATGATGTGTTGTACACTGGACGAACAATTAGGGCGGGTATGGATGCTTTGCTGGCTTTTGGCCGACCCAAAAAAGTGGAATTGATGGTGCTCATAGATCGCAGGTATAGCAGACATTTGCCAATACAACCTGATTACGTTGGAAAGGTAGTTGATACCATAGCATCAGACAGCGTAAAAGTTAAATGGAAAGAGATTGATGAGCAGGACGAAGTTTTTATGATAACAGAAAACGAAGACAAATTATGAGTGCCTTAAGCGTAAAGCATTTACTAGGAATCAAAGATATCAATGCCAATGATATTGATATGATTTTTAAAACAGCCGACACTTTTAAGGAAGTTATCAATAGACCAATCAAGAAGACTCCTTCACTGCGCGACACTACGATAGCCAATTTATTTTTTGAGAATTCAACACGTACCAAATTATCTTTTGAGCTGGCAGAAAAAAGACTTTCTGCCGATGTCATTAATTTTGCTGCAAGCTCATCATCGGTGAGTAAAGGCGAAACCCTTATTGATACTGTCAATAACATTTTGGCAATGAAGGTTGATATGGTTGTGATGCGGCATCCTTATGCCGGTGCAGCCAAATTTTTATCTAAACATGTTAATGCTACCATCGTGAATGCCGGAGACGGGGCACACGAACATCCTACTCAAGCGCTGCTTGATGCTTTTTCAATAAGAGAGAAGTTGGGCGATTTAAAGGGTTGCAAAGTGGCAATTGTGGGCGATATTTTACACAGTAGAGTGGCACTTAGCAACATATTTTGCTTACAAA
>JBILUU010000414.1:0-2630 GCA_044370815.1 Bacteroidia bacterium | reverse complement strand
CATATACCAAGTGGTAGTAAATTTATATTTATAATACTCAACCAAGCGTAATTTATCGGTTTCGCGGGTATAGTAGTCTTGGGTGTTATCAGAGGCGTCTCTAAACCTACTGTATGGTAATGTAAACTGTAGAGAAGTGGTTACCTGTGAGCCGCTACGCGGATAGATTGGAGCATCCACAGAATTTCTGCTTAAGGCCACCTTGTAACTGGCATTTAGCGCTTGCCCATTACTAAAGGTAAATGTGCCCCTGAAGTTGTTGAGCTGATAGTTGGCTATGTTGATTTCTTGAAATAGTGTGAAGTAATCATCAGGTTTCTTCAACCTTTTACCCAATCCAAAAGATACACCTGTGATGAACAAAGTTTGTCGTAAAGGATCATCGAATCTCAATCCTGTTTGATTTTGGCGATTGTGGTAAACGGTGGTACTGAAACTATTAGGTTTTTTTCCGCCTAGCCAAGGTTCTGTGAAAGAGGCATTAAAGGCGGTGTAAAATCTTCCTGTTGTTTGTGCTCTTACGCTCAATGCTTGACCATCACCGGCAGGTACAGGTCGCCAAGCACCGGCCTTAAAAAAATTACGTGCAGAAAAATTATTGAATGAAACACCCAAAGTTCCAATTAAACGATTGGCTCCCCAACCTCCACTTAACTCTAGCTGATC
Source organism: Bacteroidia bacterium (assembly GCA_044370815.1). GTDB lineage: Bacteria > Bacteroidota > Bacteroidia > UBA4408 > UBA4408 > CAIKXD01. The sequence goes on along the minus strand of JBILUU010000414.1, from coordinate 1,964 downwards.
ACTGGCTTGCTCTTCCACCACGTACTCGATATCTACAGTTCCATCGGCAGGGTTGGGTTTAGGGTTCACGCCAAGCTTTTCGGGATTAAAATATCTTAACTGCGCCAATTCACGTTGTGTTCGAATGATGTCTGCACGACTAAACAGTTGTCCCGGTTTTGTGCGAATTTCTCTAATAATTACCTTATCGTTGGTTTTGGTATTTCCGGTAACGGTAATCTTGTTGATAGTGGCTTGTTTTCCTTCATAAATACGCATTTCAATATCAATACTATCGTTCTCAACTAAAATTTCTACAGGTTGTATCTGAAAAAACAAATAGCCATCATCCATGTACAAAGAGGTTACATCACGGCTGTCTTGACTCATTGATAGACGCGTATCGAGCAATGATTGAGAGTATACATCGCCCTTTTTGATGCTTAAAATATTGTTGAGTTCAGCAGTGCTGTGCTTACTGTTACCTACCCAAGTGATGTTCCTGAAAAAGTATTTTGGCCCTTCATTGATTTTAACTTTGATGCTAATCAAGCCCGGATTTGATGAGTATACAGTGTCGTATTCAATTTGAGCATCTCTAAAACCTTTTGAGTTGTATTTTTCAATAATTTTTTGCTTGTCGGCTTCGTAATTTTCCTCAATAAACTTTGAGGATTTAAAAATATTGTACCAATGCTTTTCCTTGGTCTCTTTCATGGTCCTCTTGAGCTTTTTGGCCTCAATGTTATTGTTTCCTTCGAACAGTATTTTTTCAATTTTTACTTTCTTCTTTTTATCCACTTTAAAGAGCAATGTAACTCCATTTTGGGAGCTGGTATCAGCCGTTTGAGTAACGCTAACCTCCACATCAAGATAACCATTGTCAATAAAAAATTCTTTGATGGTGTTCTTAGAGGTAACAATCAAATTATCGGTTACAATTTTGCCCCGATTAAGTTTAATTTTCTCTCTAATATCATCAGCATCACTTTTCTTTACTCCTTTGAAACTAAATTTGGTAAGCCGGGGGCGCTCTTCTACATTGATACTTAAGAAAATGGTTTTCCCGCTTACTTTTTCTGCACTGATAGAGATATCACTGAATAAATTAAGCTCCCACAAGTTTTTAATGGCTTTGGTAATCGATTCTCCCGGAACAAAAATCTTATCTCCCACGCTAAGTCCACTCGATAGCACAATCACATTTTTGTCGAGATAGTCGGTTCCTTGTACAACAATTCCACCAATTTCGTATTCTACTTGCACACTCGTATTCAAATCAACCTCCTGATCTCCAATAATTGTTTGAGAAAAGGTGTTGAAGCCCATCATCAATAAAAAAAATGAAAAACAATTACGAGCAGAGGCCACGCTTAAAATATCTCTAATTGTCATAGATTTAAGAGGTAAGTTGCTCACTGGTTTTACCGAATCTGCGTTCGCGAGTTTGGTAATCAACAATAGCTTCAAAGAAGGCAGCTCTATTGAAGTCAGGCCATAACATATCTGTGAAATATAGCTCTGCATAAGCAATCTGCCAAAGCAAGAAATTGCTGATGCGATGTTCACCACTTGTTCTAATTAAAAGTTCGGGGTGAGGTATATCTCTGGTAGTTAAATAAGCGTCAATGGTGTTGTCATTAATTGTTTCTATGTCTAATTGGCCTGCCATAGCATCTTTGGCAATATTTTTTACCGCTTCCACAATTTCCCATTTTGAACTGTAGCTGAGTGCTAAAACAAGTGTCAAGCCGGTATTATTGGCAGTATCGGCCATAGCTTCAGTAAGTTGCTCGAAGCATTTTCCAGGCAAGGAACGTAAATTACCAATTGCCAATAGGCGAACATTATTTTTATTTAAAGTAGGCGTTTCGGCTAAAATAGTTTGAACTAGTAATTCCATTAGCGCATCTACCTCTTCCTTGGGGCGCGACCAGTTTTCGGTACTAAAGGCGTAAAGGGTTAGGTACCGGATGCCTAATTCG